>CAZPIR010000011.1:2859-21839 GCA_964586085.1 uncultured Anaerolineaceae bacterium
AACTTGGACATGTAAAGAAGCTTTCATCAAATCCAGCGGTGATGGTTTGTCGTTTCCACTTGACCGATTCTCCGTATCATTGGGGTCGAGTGAAACCGCACCACTATTATCGGTGGCGGATGATTCGGCGATTGTTTCAGAATGGTCACTCGCCGCGTTTGTGCCTGAAACAAATTACCTTGCGGCATTTGCAATACGAGCCGCGCTCACCCAGATTCACTTCTGGACCTGGCAGAGTGACCAGGTAACTTGACGTAGGTGAGTTAACCCAATTACCCAGTTCGCCCAGCATGGCGGTGTGCAAATGACATTGCGTGCAGTGTCATCTTGCGAGCCATGTGCCGGAGGCTTTCCAAGTGCATCAAATATGCAAATGCAAAATCCTGAACCGATAGCTATTGTCGGGATTAGTTGCCGCTTTCCGGGCGGTGTGCGCGATCTCAAATCGTTCTGGGACTTGATAGCTAAGGGTGTGGATGCGATCACCGAGATTCCATCGGATCGCTTTGACGTTGCCGCCTTGTACGATCCGCGCCCAGCCACACCCGGCAAAGTGATGACTCGTTGGGGCGGATTCCTCGATCAGATAGATCAATTCGACCCCGCTTGCTTTGGACTTGCGCCTCGCGAAGTTGAACGGCTCGATCCTCAACAGCGTTTATTGCTCGAGACAACCTGGGAAGCTCTGGAAGATGCCGGGCAAACGGCAAGCCGGATTGCGGGTAGCTCGACCGGGGTGTTCGTTGGCATGTGGCTGAGTGATTTCGAAGCCCGTTTATTTGATGATCCCTCGCGCATTGATTTCCACATGACGACCGGCAGTGGTCGTTATTCTGCCTCAGGACGTTTGTCGTACACTTTTGGTTTGCAAGGTCCGAGCATAACAATTGATACTGCGTGTTCGTCATCGCTCGTCGCCGTGCACTTGGCATGTCAAAGTTTGCGCGCGCGTGAAAGTTCGATGGCGCTGGCTGGCGCGGCGAATGTGATTTTGCAACCGCACATCACCATCGCCTACTCGCAATCGCAAATGATGGCGCCCGATGGGCATTGCAAGTTTGGCGATGCGCGCGCAAATGGGTACGTGCGCAGTGAAGGTGCGGCGGTCATTGTGCTCAAGCGTCTCTCGGACGCGCTTGCTAATGGCGACCCGATTCACGCGCTCATCCTGGGAAGCGCGGTCAACAACGATGGACAGACGAGCGGCTATCTCACAACCCCCGGTAGCGCGGGACAAGAAGAATTGCTTCGCAAGGCCTACGCAGACGCGAACGTTTCTCCCGGCAAGATTCAATACGTCGAAGCGCACGGCACCGGGACTGCCGCCGGTGATCCTGTCGAAATCGGCGCGTTAGGCGCGGTGTTGGCAGATGGGCGTGCGTTAAATCAACCGTGTCGTATCGGTTCGGTCAAAACAAACCTGGGTCACACCGAAAGCGCGGCAGGCTTGGCGGGTTTGCTCAAGGTTGTGTTGGCAATGCAACATCGGCAGATCCCCGCGAGTTTGCATCTCCAAGCATTGAATCCCCATATTCCGTGGGACCGATTGCCGGTGCAAATTCAGCGCGAGCTGGGCGCATGGCAAGGTGATGAACCGTTGCTCGCCGGGGTCAGTGCGTTTGGCATTGCGGGTACGAACGCCCACATTGTTTTGCAACAAGCCCCGATTGCGCAACCGTTTGCGTCCGCGAGTCATCATCCCGTGCCGCACATTTTGCCGATTTCTGCGCATACTCCCGAAGCGTTGCGTGCGCGTGCACAAGCATACCGCGACTATATGCGTGCTGACGATGCGGCTGATTTGAGTGACATTTGTTTTACCGCTGGCGCTCGGCGCAATCACCACGATTATCGTTTTGCGCTTGTCGCCGAATCGCGTGCGCAATTTGCTGAGCAACTGGATGCCTGGTTGCGCGCCGAAAAAATTCCGGCATCCCATACGCGCCAACGCAAAATCGTTTTTGTTTTTCCGGGACAAGGTTCGCAGTGGCTGGGCATGGGACGGCAAATGCTGGAGCACGAGCCTGTCTTTCGCGATGTCATTACTCTGTGTGATCGCGCGATTCGCCAATTTGCAAATTGGTCTTTGCTCGAACAGCTTGAATCAAGTTCGCGCCTAGACGAAATTGATGTGATTCAGCCGACGTTATTCGCCATCGAGATTGCGCTCGCGGCATTGTGGCGTTCCTGGGGCATCGAACCGGACGCGGTCATCGGACATAGCATGGGCGAAGTCGCGGCGGCGTACGTTGCCGGTGTGTTGAATCTGTCTGACGCCGTGCGCGTGATTTGTCAGCGTAGCCAATTGATGAAACGCGTGAGCGGCAAGGGCGCAATGGCCATGGTCGAACTTTCGATGGAGGAAACGCGCGCTGCCTTGCAAGGGTATGCAGATCGTTTGGGTATCGCGGTGAACACGAGTCCGCGCTCGACGGTGATTTCGGGTGACCCGGATGCGCTTGCCCAGGTGGTCGCCACCTTGCAACAACGCGAGGTGTTCTGTCGGCTAGTCAAGGTTGATGTAGCCGCGCACAGCCCGCAGATGAATCCATTACGACCTGAACTCGTTGCCGCGCTCGCTACGCTTGAACCACAGACTCCTTCGATTCCAATTTATTCCACCGTCGCGCCTAATCAAGCGGTTGTGTTCGATGCCGAATATTGGGGCAGAAATTTGTGCGAGCCGGTGCTCTTCTCCGCCGCCCTGCATCGCGCGCTTGATGATGGTTTGAATACATTCATCGAGTCCAGCCCTCATCCAATTTTGCTCTCGCCGATTCAAGAGACTGAACGCGCGGTTGAGCAAGTGGTTTTGACGCTTCCTTCCATGCGGCGCGATGAAAACGAGCGCGCGGTGATGTTGGCGAGTCTGGGCGAGTTGTATGCACGCGGGCATCCCGTCGAGTGGCAACGTCTTTATTCGAACGGGCGTGTGGTGTCTCTCCCGACGTATCCCTTTCAACGCGAACGTTACTGGGTTGACCAAGCCAATGTGCATGAACGCAAAGCGATTCGCAAAGACACGCGCTTGTTGAGCGCGCACATCGAATCAGCTTTAGAACCTGGGACGCATTTGTGGCACGTGAACGCCAGTCTGTCCGCATTCCCATACTTGGCAGATCATCGTGTGCGCGCAAGTATTGTCTTGCCCGCATCGGCGTTTGTCGAAATGGCGTTGGAAGCGGCGTATGATGTATTTGGCTCGAACAGACACGCGGTTGAAAACGTTGAACTCGTTCAAGCTCTGGTCGTGACGGCGGATACAATCCAGACTCAGTTTACGCTTGTGCGCGGGACGAATAACACGACAACCTTTCGTGTTCAGAGCCGTTCGACTAATGAGGGTGAGTGGACGTTGAATGCGCGCGGGACGTTATGTGAACGCACGACCCAGTCAGAGTTGTCCCAGGAATCGCTTGCGACGATTCGCGCGCGCGCGAATGCGATTTGGGCTCCTGAGCAATTTTATCACGCGCTGAGGACGCGTGGCTTGGAGTATGGCGCGGCATTTCAAGGGGTCACGCATGGCACGCTTGGTGATGGTGAGGTGCTGACGCAAATTCAATTACCGGCGACGCTTGCCGCCGGCGAACATCGCATTCACCCGGCGATTTTGGACGCGTGTTTCCAATCACTCGTTGCAACTTTGCGTGACGACGAACTGGCGGGTGTGCCGTTCTTGCCCGTGCGAATTGCCAACGTGGAACTGTTTGCGCCGATGCACGAGGTGGCTCAGTTTTTCGCTCACGCCATCCGACACGCGTCAAACACCGGTGTGCTCAAAGGCGATGTGTTTTTGCGCGGCACAAATGGCGAATTCCTGGGTGTGGTCAACGGCTTGGAACTGGAACCACTTGAACGCGACCAATCGGTGGCACGCGATGAATTGTTTTATCGGGTCGAATGGCAACCTGTCCCGAAACGCGAAAACGTGACCCAGGGATTGCTTGCGGGAAACTGGCTCATCTTTGCTGACCAAAGTGCGGTTGGCAAATCGCTGGCAGAAAAATTGATTGCCGAGAATGCGCGTTGTGTTTTGGTTACGCAAGGCGATTTGTACCGTCGGCTTGGCGACGGACAGTATCAAATTAACGCCGCGCGAGCCGAAGACTATCGCCAGGTTTTACGTGATGCGTTTGATCGTGCGCGTTGTCGTGGTGTGGTGTATTTGTGGGCGATGACGGAAACGGATGCAACGCAAATTTGTTCTGCGGCATTGCAACTGGTTCACGCAATAACACGCGATAATGAAACCAGTCCGTCGCAACTATGGCTCGTGACGAATCGCGCCCAAGCCGTCAACGGTGAGCCGGTCAACCTGGCTCAATCGGCGTTGTGGGGCTGGGGTGCGACGATAGCACAGGAGCTACCCGAATTAAAATGCGTGCGCGTTGACCTGGGTACAGGATCGCCTGCCGAAATTGCCAGGCTGGTGAATGCGTTGGGCGCCAAAGACACTGCCGATCAAATTGCACTGCGCGGCGAGACTCGCTTCGTACCGCGTTTGATCCATCACTCGCCAACGCTCGCGCGCCGTTCATCCTCGACGGGATCGTATCGAATTGTCAGCGCACAACCTGGTATTATTGATTCCTTGATTGCACGCGCGATGCCCCGTCATACACCCAGATCAGGCGAGATCGAGATCGAGGCGCGCGCGATTGGCCTCAATTTTATGAACGTGCTGTCCGCGCTGGGTATGAATCCGGGTGATCCAGCAAGGTCGGGTTCACTTGGAATTGAGTGTTCAGGCATCGTGACCTCGGTTGGTGAAAGTGTTGCGCGTTGGCGCGCGGGCGATGCGGTGATGGGCATTGCGTTTGATTGCCTTGGCACCCATGCGGTAACGGATGCGCGTTTGGTTTTGCCCAAACCGGCTGAATTCAGTTTTGAGCAAGCGGCGACGATTCCAATTGCGTTTCTCACGGCGTGGTATGCGCTCGACCATCTCGCGCGTTTACAAAAAGGCGAACGCGTGTTGATTCACGCGGCAACGGGCGGCGTGGGTCTCGCCGCGATTCAAATCGCGCGTCATCTCGGCGCAGAAATTTATGCGTCGGCAGGCAGTCCCGAAAAACGCGAATACCTCAAACGACTGGGCGTTCAGCATATTTTCGATTCGCGCGCGCTCACCTTTGCCGATGAGATCATGATGCAGACGAATGGTTGCGGCGTGGATGTTGTGCTCAATTCGCTTGCGGGCAAAGCGATGACCGAAGGACTGCGGTGTCTCGCACCGTACGGACGTTTTCTCGAAATTGGCAAACGCGATATTTATCAAAACAGCCAACTGGGTCTTTTACCGTTCCAAAAAAATTTGGCGTACTTTGCGGTTGACCTTGATCGTATGGCGCGCGAGCGTCCTGGGTTTATTGCGCAAATGTTGCGCGAGATTGCGGATTGGTTCACCGCGCAAAAATTTACTCCGCTGCCGTTGCAAATTTTTCCAATCGCGCAAGCGAGTGATGCGTTTCGCACGATGGCGCAAGCCCAGCACATTGGCAAAATCATCATTGTGCCGGCGACCGATTCTGCCAACGTCCCGGCGATTTATGCGGCTGGCGAACTTGATGCGAACGCAACGTACCTGATTACCGGCGGCACGGGTGGATTGGGTCTGGCGATCACGCAATGGATGGTCATGCATGGCGCGCGCCATTTGGTGTTGGCGAGTCGAAACGGCGACGCCAATTTGTCACCCGATGCGCGTAAAATGTTGGCTGGATTCGATGCGCAAATTGTGATCGAGCATACCGATGTCGCACAACAATCCCAGGTGGCAAGCTTGCTCGCGCAAATTCAGACGACCATGCCGCCCTTGCGCGGCATCATTCACGCGGCGGGCGTTTTAGATGATGGTGTTGTGTTGCAACAAACTCCCGAACGATTTAACACCGTGTTCGCGTCCAAGGCGCAAGGCGCGTGGCATTTACATCAGCTCACCCAAAATAGCGCGCTCGATTTCTTTGTGCTCTTTTCGTCAATTACTTCGGTCCTGGGTTCGCCGGGGCAGAGCAATTATGCGGCGGCGAATGCCTACCTGGATGGCTTGGCGCATCATCGCCGCGCGTTGGGTTTGCCGGCCCTCTCGATTAACTGGGGACCATGGAGCCAGGTTGGCCTGGCGGCGCAACGTGATTTGCAAGGACTGCGCGGCGTTTCCAGCATTTCACCCGAACTTGGCGTGCAAGCGTTCGCGCATTTGCTTGAATCGGATGCGACGCAAGCCATGGTCATGCCCTTTGATGCAAACGAATGGTGCAATGCGCATCCAGCGGTCGCCGAGTCAACCTTGTTTGCATCGCTTGTCAAGGCAAAGCCAGTAACACCGGCAACAGTGTCTGCTCACCTTGACGCGAACATTCGCGACCTGCTTGTGACTACAGAGTCAGGTCGTCAACGGCGCATGTTGCTCGAATCGTTTGTGCAAGACCAAGCCGCCCAGGTGTTGCGTCTCGCCACGGCGCGCATGGATATTCACAAGCCGTTACGCACACTGGGTTTGGATTCGCTCATGTCCATCGAGTTTCGCAATCGGCTGGAACGCGCGCTCGGCGTGAGTTTGTCCGCGACACTTGTGTTCAATTATCCGACGATTGCCGAGATCGTTTCCTTGCTGGCTGATAAAATGGGCGTGGCGCTCGAAAATCAGCGTGACGGCACAACGCAGATTGAAACGGTATCGGCGGATTTGGAAACATTGTCCGAGCAAGAAACGACCGAGTTATTGGCGCAAGAGCTGGACGCAATTGATGAGTTGTTGAAGAAAAAATAAATGACAGACCAAGATCAAGCGACTCAATTAAAACGTGCTTTGCAAGCGATCAAGGATTTGCGCGCCAGACTGGAATCGGTCGAACGCGCGCGCACCGAACCGATTGCTGTGGTCGGAATGGCGTGCCGTTTCCCGGGCGCAGATTCGGTCAACGCGTTTTGGCAACTGCTGAAAAATCGCGACGATGCGATCACGCCGGTTCCCGCAGACCGTTGGGATGCCAATGCATTGTTCGACGCGAATGCCGATGTTAAAGGCAAACTGACTATGCGGTTCGGCGGTTTTTTGTCGGGCGTGGATCAATTCGACCCGTACTTTTTTGGCATCTCACCGCGTGAAGCGCAGGGCATGGACCCGCAGCAACGATTGTTGGCAGAGGTAACCTGGGAAGCGTTTGAAGATGCCGGGATCGCTGTCGAAAAACTGGCGGGCAGTGCCACCGGCGTTTTTGTCGGTGTGCACAGTCACAGTAACGATTATTTTTTGATGCAATGTGCGGACCCGAATGTGATTGATATTTATACCGGCACCGGCACCGCGCACAATGTCATTAGCGGACGCTTGGCGTACTTGTTCGATTTGCAGGGACCGAATGTGGCGGTGGACACGGCTTGTTCATCATCCCTGGTTGCGGCACATCTCGCCGTGACCAGCTTGCGCAATCGTGAATGTGATATGGCAATTGCGGGCGGCGTGAATGTGATCTTGTCGCCGCAGTTTACGATTGCCGCGTCACGTATGTGCATGCTCGCGCCAGATGGTCGGTGCAAAACATTCGATGCGAGCGCCGATGGTTTTGTGCGCGGCGAAGGATGCGGCGTAGTCGTCTTGAAACGTTTGTCTGATGCGCTGACGAATCACGATCATATACTCGCGCTCATTCGCGGCTCGGCAATCAATCAGGATGGGCGCACGAATGGCATGACCGCGCCGAATGGTTTATCGCAACAAACCGTGATTCGACTTGCGCTCGACAATGCCGGGGTTGATGCATCGCAAATCAGTTATGTCGAAACGCACGGCACCGGCACGCCGTTGGGCGATCCCATTGAAGTCGAAGCGTTGGCGGCAACCGTAGGCAAACCGCGCGAAAATACGCCGGCATGTATCCTGGGTTCGGTAAAAACAAATGTTGGGCATCTCGAGGGCGCGGCAGGCATTGCCGGTTTGATCAAAGCGGTGCTCGCTTTGCAGAACAAGACAATTCCGGCAAATCTGCATTTCCATCAACTCAATCCACACATCTCGCTCGCCGGCACGCGATTGCAAATCGCCTCGGACGAACGCGCGTGGAATTTTGCTCAGCGTTTTGCCGGCGTGAGTTCGTTTGGTTGGTCAGGGACGAACGCGCACCTCGTTCTCGAACAAGCGCCGCATGCGACGGACGACCAACGCTCGATGATTGAGCCGGCAAGGTTCACCTTGCCGATTTCTGCGCGCGATGAAAAGGCATTGCGCGAACTGGTTGTGCGATTCCAAACCCAGCTTGCTAATCTTGCCGATCATCACCTTGCCGATTTTTGTTACTCGGCGAGTGTGCGGCGCAGTCATCACGAATATCGTCTCGCTATTGTGGGACGCACGCGCAACGAGTTGAATCAAGCACTGGATGCTTTTTTGCGGAAGGAATCAAGCGCGCAAGTAGCAACGGGCAGAAAAAGCGCACCACAACCTGGATTGGTGTTTGTCTTTCCGGGGCAGGGCGGGCAATGGATGGGCATGGCGCGGCAATTGTTGACGTGCGAGCCGGTTTTTCGCGCGGCAATCGAACGATGCGAACAAGCCATTCAGCCATACACCGATTGGTCGTTGCTCGAACAACTGAATGCTGATGCCGACCATTCGCGCCTCACGAAGATTGATGTAATTCAGCCAACACTGTTTGCGATTCAGGTTGCGTTGGTGGAGTTGTGGCGCGCGTGGGGCATCACTCCCGATGCGGTTGTCGGTCACAGTTTGGGTGAGGTGGCGGCGGCACATGTCGCTGGCGCGTTGAGTTTAGCGGATGCGGCGCGCGTCATTTGCGAACGCAGTCGCTTGATGCGGCGAGTGAGCGGGCGTGGCGCAATGGCAATCGTTGATTTATCTATCGCCGAGGCGCAAGCGACAATCGCCGGTTTGGAAGACCGGCTTTCGATTGCGGTGAGCAACAGCCCGCGCTCGACCGTGCTTTCCGGCGATCCGGATGCCGTGGCATCCGTCTTGGATTCGCTTCGCGCAAAAAATATTTTTTGCCGCGCAATCAAAGTGGATGTTGCGTCGCACAGTCCGCAGATGGAACCGTTGCGTGACGAGTTAAAGCTCGCGTTGATGGATGTGCGACCGCAATCAGCCGCCATCCCGATTTATTCGACAGTGACGGGGACGGTCATTAATGGCACGGAACTGAACGCCGACTATTGGTCGCGCAATTTGCGCCAACCAGTTTTGTTTTCGACGGCGGTGCAAAAATTGATTGATGCCAACCACACCTGGTTCATCGAAATAAATCCGCATCCAATTTTGCTCGGGGCGATTGAAGAAACACTGTCACACACAAACCAAAAAGGAATTATTTTGCCGTCCATGCGACGCGAGGAAGATGAACAACAAGTAATGTTCCACTCGCTCGCCGGTTTGTACGCGGCAGGGTGTGCCATTGATTGGATGCGGATTTATCCGTCTGGACGATTAATGGATTTGCCCAAGTATCCCTGGCAAAACGAACGCTATTGGCTCGATCTGGGTTCAAGCACGGTCAACAAGCCAGCCAACACGCGTAGCGACATTAAGGAAAATCATCCATTACTGGGTTGGCGATTGAATCTGGCGGACGATGCGGGCGGTTTGGTATGGCAAACGGAATTTGATCCGCGAACGATGCCGCACGTCTACGCGCATCGTCTGCATGGTGCGGCGATTGTGGCGGCGTCAACCTGGCTCGAACTAGGGGCGGCTGGCGCATCCGCCATCCTGGGCAAACCAGGGGCGGTTACCGAACTGGTGTTTGAGCGCGCACTGGCTTTGCCGGTGGACGGGACGCGAACCTTGATTCAAATAAACCTAACCCCTTCCCAGGATGGTTCGCTTTCGTTCAAGATTTACAGCCGCCAGGTCGAAGCGTGGATCACGCATCTCTCCGGCAAAATCCAGCGAGAGGATGTTGCGGCTACGATAGCAGACCTCGTTGCCATTCGGCAAGCATGCCCTGAAACAATCGCTCGCGCCGATTTTTATCACGCATTGGAACGCAAAGGGATTCAGATCGGCGATGCGCTAAATGGCATTGCCGGTGTTTGGCGTGGAGAGAATCAGGTTTTGGCTCGATTGCGTGAGGATTCGGCGGAGACGGCGTATTTGCTTGCCCCCGAGTTGTTCGATGCCGGTTTTCAACTCCTCGGTTTGATTGATGCAGATGTTTGGATGCCGGTCCAAATCAAACAGGTGACCTGGGGCGATTTATCCAAACCGGAATGGGCATACCTGGATTGGCACATCGAAAGCCCGAATGAGCAAGTTGCCAATTTGCGTTTGCTCGATCAGAATGGCAAACCCATTGTCGCAATGCTCGGCATCCATTTGAAAAAAATGGACGACGCGCACCCGGTCTCGTCCCACTTGGATGATTGGCTGTACCAAGTTGAGTGGCAGGCGAGCGCGCAACAAACAGCGACAGAGAACGCGAGTGAGCCGGGCGCGTGGCTTGTCTTGGCAGATCAATCCGGTGTGGGACAGGCATTCGCCGAGCGCCTCCGCGAAAAATCAGCCTCTTGCGTTTTGGTTTTTGCGGGCGGCACGTTTGCGCAACCGAGTGAATCGCATTTTGTTGTTCGTCCAACCAGCAAGGAAGATTGGGCGGCGGTTTTTAAATCGTCAACAAGTGAGTGGCGCGGCATTGTGCATTTGTGGAGTCTGGATGCGCCGATCAATGAGGCGTTGACCGGTGAGACGTTGGACGCTTCGCAATCTTTAACGTGCGGATCAACGTTGTGCTTAATTCAGCACCTGGTCAACGAAAACAGCGCATCAAAATTTTGGTTAGTTACGCGGGGTGCACAATCGGTTGTCTCCGGTGATCCGGTCCATTTGGCGGCGTCGTCATTGTGGGGGTTGGGGCGGATTATCGCTGAAGAGAATCACGAATTCTGGGGCGGGTTGATTGACCTGGATTTGATTTCATCGAGTTCGGCGGCGGCGATTTTGGATGAGGCGATCAACCACCCTGACGTGGAAGATCAAGTTGCGTACCGAAGCGGAGAACGCTATGTACCCAGGTTAAGGCGTTTTCGCCAGAGATTGAACCAGGCGTTACCGCACTTACAGGCAGACGCATCGTATCTGGTCACCGGTGGACTGGGCGGTGTCGGTTATCAAGTTGCACGCTGGTTGGTGACCCAAGGCGCGCGGCATTTGATTTTGATGGGGCGCACGCCATTGCCACCGCGCGCGCAGTGGCATCAGGCGGTGGAGGAACGTCGTCGGCAACTTATTCAGGTGATTCTAGAATTAGAATCCCTGGGCGCTCGTGTGGATTATGCCACGGTAGATGTTGCTAACGAATCGCAACTGCGTGCGTTTCTCGATGCCACCCGACGCGAGGATGTGACGATTCGTGGCGTATTCCATACCGCCGGTGTTTTCGAGAATCAATTGCTCACACGGCTTGAGCCAGAACAGTTCATGTGGGTGGTGCGTCCCAAATTTATTGGCGGTTGGTTGTTGCACAAACTTTTGGGCGAGCTAGATTATTTCGTCGTGTTCTCGTCTATCGCTTCATTGATCGGTCAAGTGGGACAGGGTAATTACGCGGCGGCAAATGCCGGTTTGGATGCCTTGGCACTTTATCGCCACACCCAAGGTCTCAGCGGAACAAGCATCAACTGGGGCGTTTGGCAAGGGCTGGGTAGCGTTGCCGAAAAATCGAGCGGGCAACGCAACATTGCTGAATTGGCAAAGCAAGGTCTCTATGCGTTTGCGCCAGCCCAAGCGCTCACCTTGCTGGGAAAATTAATGGCGGCGAATGCGCCCCAGGTTATGGTCCTGCCCGCCGATTGGCGGTTGTTCAGGAAATCGCGCGGCCAGACTCGTGCCTGCCCTTTGCTCAGATCGTTGTGCGATGAATCAGCATCGGCAATCTCGCCAACTGTATCACCAACCGTATCGTTCCGCGAACAATTTCTCTCCATCGAGCCAGCGGAACGCCAGAGTATTTTGCAAGCACGTGTGTTGGAACATCTCAGTCGCGTTTTGCGAATTGCCGTCGCGCGTATCGAACCACATGCCCCACTCGGTACCTACGGGTTGGATTCGATCATGGCGGTTGAATTGCGCAACCGCCTCGAAAGTGATCTGGGATTGAAATTATCGGCGACCTTGGTGTGGAATTATCCGACTGTCGCGGATATGACGGCGTTTCTTTTGAGCAAGCTTCAAGGTCAATTGCCGGTTGAAAAATCGCTACCCCTTGTCGCGCCCATAGAAAAACAGCCAAGCCATCTAATTGATTTGGATGAAGTATCTGACGAAGAAGCATTAAAAGCTTTGCAACAGCACAAATCGTCGAAAGGCAAAGATGAGCGATTCATCAGCCCGCACGAATAAACTATCCGCCCTCAAACTTGCTCTTGCCGCACAACAACTGCGCGACCGGGTGAGCGATATTGACCTATTATCCGCCGAGCCGATTGCGATTGTTGGGATGGCGTGTCGCTTTCCGGGTGGCGCGGATGATCCAACGAGTTATTGGAAATTGTTGTGCGATGGCGTGGATGCAATTACCGAGGTGCCTGCCGACCGTTGGGATGTCAACGAGTTCTATGATGCAGATCGTGCGACACCCGGCAAAATGAATACTCGTTGGGGTGGTTTTCTCAAGCGCATTGATTTGTTCGATGCGGGCTTTTTCGGCATTGCGCCACGTGAAGCTATGCGCATGGATCCACAACAACGCTTGTTGCTCCAGGTTGCCTATGAAGCGCTGGAAGAGGCGGGACAGACGCGCGCGCATCTTGCCGGTAGTCAGACCGGCGTGTTCATCGCCAGCACGGCGTACGATTACGGGCAAATGTTGTTTTCGGACATCGCGCAGGTAGATGCGCACACGATCACGGGCAATGTGCATTGTATTCTCGCGAATCGCCTGTCGTATCTCTTGGATTTCCATGGTCCCAGTCTTTCGTTGGATACGGCGTGCTCGTCTTCGCTCGTCGCGCTACACCTAGCTTGCCAGAGTTTACGCAATCGCGAAAGCCATCTGGCGCTTGCAGGTGGCGTGAATGTGATCATTTCTCCGGCGATTGCCATCTCGTTGGCAAAATGGGGCATGCTTGCGCCGGATGGTCGTTGCAAAACATTTGATGAACGCGCCGATGGTTTTGTGCGCGGTGAAGGTTGTGGCGTAATCGTGCTCAAACGATTATCCGATGCGTTGGCAGATCAGGATCGAATCTTGGCGATCATTCGTGGATCAGCCGTGAACCAGGACGGACGTTCTGCGGTGATGACCGCGCCGAATGGTTTGGCACAACAAGCGGTCATTCGTCAGGCATTGGAGAACGCCCGCGTTGCACCCGATCAAGTCACCTTTATCGAATCGCACGGCACTGGTACCAAGCTTGGTGATCCCATTGAAGTTGAAGCGTTAAGCCAGGTGTATGGTCATCCACGCGCGGATGGACAAACGGTTGCGCTTGCTTCGGTCAAGACCAACATCGGTCATCTCGAAGCGGCGGCGGGCGTGGCAGGCTTGATCAAAGTCGTGCTCGCAATGCAGAACGCGCAGATTCCGGCGCACTTGCATTTCAAAAAACTCAATCCGCATATCTCGTTTGAAAACACGCCGTTTGTTGTCCCAACCACACATACCGCCTGGCATCCAAATTCGCAACCGCGATTTGCGGCGGTCAGTTCGTTTGGGTTTGGCGGCACGAATGCGCACGTCATTCTCGAACAAGCACCGGCCATCGCGTCAACGCCATCAATGCCACGCGCGAACGACTATATCATTCCATTTTCAGCGCACACGCCTGCCGCATTGCAAACGCTGGCGCAAGCGTACCAGGAATTTTTTAAACGCCATTCCCAGGTTGATCTCAACGATGTTGCTTTTACGGCAAGTCAACGGCGAACTCATTACACACAGCGTAGCGCAGTCGTCGGTCAATCGGCCGAAGAATTAAGCGAGCGATTGCGTGTTGTGCACGCGAATGCAAATCAAACTGCCGGGCGATCCGGTAAACTCGCGTTTGTTTGTTCGGGGCAAGGACCACAATGGTGGGCGATGGGGCGCGAGTTGTTGACCCAGGAACCCGTCTTTCGCGCGATGATCGAAAAGTGCGACCAACTTTTTCGCACGCTTGCCGATTGGTCACTGGTTGACGAGTTGAGCAAAAGCGAAGCCACGTCGCGTTTGGATCAAACTGAAATTGCACAGCCGGCGATTTTCGCATTGCAGGTTGCGTTGGCGGAGTTGTGGCGCGTGTGGGGAATTGTGCCGGCGGCGGTGGTTGGTCACAGCGTAGGCGAGATTGCCGCCGCGTATATTGCCGGTGTATTAAGCTTGCAAGATGCGGTGCGCGTCGTCTTTCATCGGGGCAGGTTGATGCAACGCGCAACCGGACTTGGCAAAATGGCGGCGGTCGAATTGACGGCGGCAGAAGCAGAGCAAGCGATTGCAAATTACGCAGGTCATTTATCGGTTGCCGCCATCAACAGCCCCACCTCGGTGACCTTGTCGGGTGAAGCGAATGCGTTGGAGCAAGTAATGGCGGCGTTGCAGTCGCGTGGTGTGGCATGTCGCATGTTGCGTGTTAACTATGCTTTTCACAGTCCGCAGATGGAACCTTATCAAAACGAACTGATTCAAGCATTGCACGGCATAGAACCACATGCTATGACGATCCCCATTATTTCGACGGTGACTGGTTTGCCGGCATCGGCGCGCGATTACGATGCGGATTATTGGGGACGCAATATTCGCCAGCCCGTGCAATTTGCCACGGCGGTTCAACGATTGATGGATGATGGCTATGCCACGTTTGTCGAAGTCAGTCCGCATCCGGCGTTGGCTCCAGCGGTCTCGCAATGTTTGGAGGCGAGCAAACAATCGGGGACCGTGTTGCCCTCGTTGCGTCGTGGGCAGTTGGCACGCGCGACGATGTTAAATTCACTCGGCGCATTGTTCGCCCTTGGATTTCCGGTCGAGTGGTCGAGTATTTATCCGCAAGGTCGCGTTGTCAGTTTGCCGACCTATCCCTGGCAACAGGAACGCTTTTGGTTTGAGACCAAGCCGCGTCACCCAGTTTCGATGCGCGCTCAATCCAGCAATACGCATCCATTGTTGGGACAAACCCTCAATTCGCCGGTGTTCAAGGAAACTGTTTTCGAATCGCTCTTGAATGTCGAAACGATTCCGTTCTTGTCCGACCATCGAGTTTTTGAAATGGTTGTCGTGCCCGGCACGGCGTATATCGAAATGGTGATTGCGGCGGCGACACAGCTTGGAATTTCAAATTGGGTCATCGAGAATCTGGCTATTCAAGAAGCGCTCGTGATTCCGCCAAATCAGACACGAATTGTCCAAGTGATTGTGAACCTGCCGAGTGATGGCAAGCGCGCGTTCCAAATTGTTAGCCAGGTTCCGAATGTCTCGAACCAATGGAAGACACACGCGAGCGGAACGATTTCCCAGGGAACAACCCTGTCAACGATTTCGTTATCGGACGCGCGCGCGCAATGCCAAACCGAAATGCCGATGGACGACTATTATGCGCGCATGAAAATGCTGGGTGTGGAATTTGGCGAGCGGTTTCAAGGATTATCGCAACTGTGGCGTAATGCGTCCATCAATCAAGCTATCGCGCGGATTCAAATTTCAGATTCGTTGGCGACAGAAATTCGAGATTATCATTTGCATCCCGCCTTGTTGGATCAGGCACTGCAAACCTTTGGTGCGGCATTTCTTCCTTTGCAATCAAACCAGGTTTATTTGCCGATTGCATTCGACCGCGTGTGTTGGCACGCTCACCCGGGCGAGGCGAGAGACTTGGCGGTCAATGCCGTTTTGCATGAGAGTCACCGCGACGCCGCAGAAATTTTGTCGGGTGATGTTTATTTGTTTGATGCGAGCGGGCAAATGCTCGCGGAAATTTCCGGGTTGCGTGTCAAGCGTGCGTCGCTTGACGCCATCAAGCGTACTGCCCACCTTTCTGCGGTTGATCCAACTACCTGGCTGTATCAAATTGCTTGGGGCAAGCCATCGCGCCAGGTTGCCAAGACATTGGCACAACCTGGGTCTTGGTTGGTTGTGGCGGATGATCAGGGAATCGCGGCACGCTTGGCGAAACAACTTGAGACTCGTGGACATACAGTTCGTGTAATTGATTTGTCAGATGATGTCACGCGCATTGCCGGCGAACAAGTATGGCGCGGTGTGGTGCATTTGCAAACGAGTGAGACGGCCCTTGCGCGTGGACTTGATAGTGCGTTGCGGTTGGCGCAATCGCTGGTGCAAAAATCCAATTCATCGCGGCTGTGGTTTGTCACCTGCGGCGCGCAACCAGTGAATGGCGAAGCCGGTGCGCTCACTCAATCGCCGGTCTGGGGATTTGCGCGTACGCTCGCGTTGGAACAACCCGGGTTATGCCCGACCTGCATTGATCTCGATCCCGCCTCGTTTGCTTCCGAAAATGCGAGCGAATTGATTGATGAAATCGTGTCGCTGAACAACGAAGATCAAATCGCGTTTCGCAATGGCGAGCGTTTTGTCGCGCGCTTGATGCCAATGCCTCGCCCGGCTCAAGCGCAACATCTGGTCGTTACGGAATCGGGCACGTTCGATCATTTGGTTTTGCAACCACAGACGCGCCGCGCGCCCGCGTCGCACGAAATCGAAATTCAGGTGCGCGCGACGGGTTTGAATTTCCGCGATGTGCTGATTGTCCTGGGAATGTATCCTGGCGGCGCAGATGTGTTGGGCAATGAATGTGCTGGTGTTGTTGTCGCCGTCGGTAAAGCTGTGCAAAATTTCCAGGTTGGCGATGATGTGATTGCTGTAGCGACAGATAGCTTTGGTGCGTTTGCGATTGCCGATGCGCGGCTGGCTGTGCACAAACCCAGGTTGTTTACATTCGCGCAGGCGGCGACAATTCCCATCACATTTCTGACGGCACATTATGCCTTGAATCATCTCGGTAAAATGCGCACGGGCGAGCGTGTGTTGATTCACGCGGCGGCGGGCGGTGTCGGCATGGCGGCAGTGCAACTCGCACAACAGGCCGGCGCGGAAATTTTTGCAACTGCCGGAAGCGATGAAAAACGCGCGCTGTTAAAATCGCGGGGTGTGCAACACGTGATGGATTCGCGCTCACTCGCGTTTGCCGATGAGATTATGCGATTAACGAATGGCGACGGTGTTGACCTTGTTTTGAATTCACTCGCCGACGATTTTATTCCCAAGAGTTTCTCTGCACTCAAAGCGGGCGGACGTTTTTTTGAAATCGGTAAACGCGGCGTCTGGTCGCCGGAGCAGGTGGCAAACCTGGGACGTGACATTAATTATCATATCGTTTATCTTGGCGAGCTCATTGACCAAGACCCAGAATTGGCGCAATCGCTATTCCGCGAGTTGATGGATGGTTTTGCAAACGGCGCACTCAAGCCATTGCCCGCGCGCGAATTTGCGCTCGACTCTGCCGCTGACGCATTTCGCTTTATGGCGCAGGCAAAGCATGTGGGCAAAATTGTTTTGACGCAATCGGCGAATCAACTCTCGCAACCGCTGACGATGGTTGCGGATGCCACGTACTTGATTACAGGCGGGTTGGGTGGAATCGGTTTGGTCACGGCACGCTGGCTCGTTGAAAAAGGCGCGCGGCATCTTGTTTTGATGGGACGTCACAAGGCATCCGAGGCGGCGCGCGAAACGATTCATGCACTGGAACAAATCGGCGCGCAGATCGTCGTCGTGCAAGCCGATGTGGCGCAACGCGATCAGGTCGCGCAAGCGCTTGCCGACATTGCGCAAACGATGCCGCCGTTGCGCGGCGCGATTCACGCGGCGGGTGTGCTCGACGATGGGATTCTCACGCAACAAACCTGGGAACGAATTGAGAATGTGCTCAAGCCCAAAGTGTATGGCGCACAGAATTTGCACGACCTGACCCAAGCCTTATCGCTCGATTTCTTTGTGCTTTATGGTGCGGGCGCGGCGATTATTGGCTCGGCGGGACAGAGCAATTATGCGGCGGCAAATGCGTATCTCGATGCGTTGGCACATTATCGCCACGCGCGCGGTTTGCCGGCGACGAGCGTGGATTGGGGCGCGTGGAGCCAAGTCGGCATGGCGGCGCATCTCAGCGAACGGATGGCGCAGTTGGGTCTGGGTATCATCGCGCCGGAGCAAGGCATGCAAATGCTCGATCAAATTTTTTCATCGAACCCGACCCAGGTCGTCGCCATGCCACTCGACGTGACGCGTTTCAAAGCGTCGCACCCCGCGCCGCTCTTTTCGGATCTTGTGGGCGCGCCGAGTAAATCGGAACCGGTCAAATCCGTTGACACGATTTTGAAACGGCTTGCCGATGCCTCGCCGAACAAGCGCAAAGGAATTGTGCACGCGTACGTGCGTGAACATTCACTGCGAATCCTGGGTCTCGACCCGAAATATGATCTCGACCCGCAACAACCCTTGCACGAACTTGGACTCGATTCGTTGATGGCGGTCGAATTGCGCAATGCGCTTGCGGCAAGTTTTCAGCGCAGTTTGCCCAGCACACTCTTGTTCGATCATCCAACGGTTTATGCACTCACCGAATTTCTAGCGCCGGAGATATTACCGGAAGCGCCACTGCCATCATCAACCGCGCTCGCCGAACAAAACGATTTGCAAGAATTGGCGCAATTGTCGGAAGCCGAAGCCGAAGCTTTGTTGTTGCAAGAATTGGAGCGAGGACATCGGAATGGATAAGGCTGAAAATCTGTCGCCGTTAAAACGCGCCATCATCGAAATCCGCGAACTGCGTGCGCAGTTGGCCGAGTTGCAGTCTGCGCGCAATGAACCCATCGCCATCATCGGCATGGGGCTACGCCTGCCCGGCGGCGCGTACGATGCGACGTCGTATTGGCGTTTATTGCGGGACGGAGTGGATGCGATTTCTCAGGTTCCGCATGATCGCTGGGACATTGACGCTTATTATGATCCCGACGTGAAGGCGCCCGGCAAAATGAC
>CAZPIR010000012.1:0-1233 GCA_964586085.1 uncultured Anaerolineaceae bacterium
GGCGGCAACTCGATTTTTGTTTCGACCGGCGCGGGCGGTTGGACTACAATGGGCGGTGGTGGCAATTCGATTTTTGCTTCGACTGGCGCGGGCGGTTCGACCGCAACGGGCGGTGGCGGCAATTCGATTTTTGTTTCGACCGGCGCGCTGGGTGGCTCGACGATGCGCGGTTTGGGTTCGACGACCGGCTTGGGACGTGGCGGTGCAACGACCGGCGCATCGGAGAATAGATTGTCCAGACCAGGTCGTTCGACACGACGTTCCGGCGGCGCGGGTGGTTTGCTCGCTTGGATTGTGACCGGCGGAGTCGGTTGCATTCCCGGCAATCGGCGCGCGAGATTCGGCATTTGCTTGATGGCGTCAATCACCGGCAGTGGTTCGCTCAGGTCTGCGTTTGGCACGGCGATTTTCGGAAAGCCATCAAAGCCGTCGGTGCCATTTGCAAACGCGTCGCGCCAGTACGTGCCATACCACGCATCCTGCTCGCGTCCCAACGTGGCGACCATCGCGCATGGCATCGCGGCGAAATAATAATCGGGCGCTTGGCGTTGCATCCAATCGTACAGCGCCACCGTCAAATCGCGTTGCAGAGTTGGCGTCACGCGCGGATAACGTGGGTCATCGCGCCGACCGATTTGATAACCGCCCTCGGTGCTGATGATTGGAATCGAGCGACCCAGGTATTTCATCGCGAGCGCGTTGTAATACTCAAATTCACGAAAGCAGGCGTGCTCTTGTTGAATCGTTTGCGATGGCACGCGGCGCGATTCGCGAAAGGCATTGACTTCGTCGAGTGTCTCGGCGCGACCTTGCGAATTGTTCCACCACGCCCACTCGGTGAATGCGCCGTGATCGTACTGTTCGCGTGTGAGGCGTTGTCCCATCTGATTGACCGGGTGATCCGGAAAATCGAGCGGGCGATTCAAACCAAAATTGTGAACGGCGAGCCAGCATCCTTCGAGCAAAATTTTCTGGCGCCCGAGCGCGACGAGCGCGCTCATCAAATCCAGGTTGCCGCCGCTACTGATTGCCGGCAAACCGGGAAAGCCGCCGGCTTCGAGAATCACGCGCGCATCGAACAACCAATTGAGCGCGACGAGTTTCGCGGCTTCGAGCGCATTGCCCGGCATCGCGCTGTGTTTCCACTCGATACTGCGATTGGGTTCATTGTTCGTTTCAAAATAACGCACGCCAACGGCGCTCAGTTTGCGAATCGTTTCTTCTTCGGGGCGA
>CAZPIR010000012.1:1243-11628 GCA_964586085.1 uncultured Anaerolineaceae bacterium
CAGGTGACCTGGGTTGGGTTCGGGGGAATCGTTCGGCGGTGGGTCACGGCGCAAGATGCGGACAATCGGAAAAATTCCGGCGGTGATGAGTTTTTCGCAAAACGCCACGCTCGAACCGTTATCGTCCACGACCTTGAACCACTTGACGCCGAGCGCGCGCAATTCATTGATCCAAAAAGCATAACCTTGTTCGCCGCCGGTCCAATCGGTGCTCATACTGCCGTGAAGACCTCGCCCGTTGTCACTGGGCGGGCGCGGCATGTCTCTTAGGTCTTTCGGCATTCCAACATCTCCAACGAAAAATTAAACATCTAATCGTCCACACGCCAATTGCCGAGTGCGCGTTGAAACTCGGCGAGTTGCGCGTCCGGAATTTTGACGAATGTGCCGGTCGCTTCAACTGCCAGCGTGCCATCGGCGAGCCGCACTTCGCCGTGCCCTTCGATCAAACGCCCGGCAGATTTTTTGATTTCGCCGACGAGTTTGAGTGGCGCATCCACCGGCACGGGTTTGCGAAAACGAATTTCGAGTTTCGCCGTCATGCACCACACCTCGTTTGCAATCGCGGTGCGTCCCATAATTTCGTCGAGCATGGTCGTGATGAGTCCGCCGTGCATCACGCCGGGATAACCTTGATGATTTTCATGCGGCGTGTAATCGGCGTGGACGCGACCTTGCTCGTCGGTGAAAAAGTGCATGTGCAAGCCGGCGGGATTGTCGCGCCCGCACACGAAACACATGCTACTGCTAGGTTGCTTTTGCATTGGCAGTTTCATTCAGGGCTTGCTCTAGTTTGCCGAGTAAATTATTGGCGAGCGGCGCGCCGCGTTTTGTTCTGCGAAGCGTGTCTTTCAAGTCTTCGGCTTGCACGACCGGCAACTTGTTGTCATCCATTTCCAATTTCACGCGCGGGTCGGTGAACACGACATAGCCATCCACCGGAATCATCGCGCCGTTTTCAACTTGGGCTGTGACAAATTCTTTCATCCTGGCAATGTCTTGTTCCAACTCGCGGATTGGGTTGCCGAGCGCGGCTTGTCCCATGCCGCCGATCAAACGTCCCCATTGCCATTTGCGATTCCATTTGCCGTTCTGACACGTGATCGTTCCGTCCTGGTTCTTGACGAGAAAGACGAGCAAGCCATTCGGCGTTAAAAGCACATGCGCGGCAGGAAGCAAAAAATTATAGAGGTGATGTTTGTTGTCAAAGCCCTTGAGCGCGCGTTCGAGTGCGTGATCGGCGCGTGGTTCCTTAATCCAGGCATTGCCGAGTGTCGAGCCGACATAGGCGAGCAAAAAGCCGATGAGCAGGGTCGCGTACGAGAGCGCGAGATTGCTGTCCGCCGAAGTAAAGTTGATGACGAGCGCGCCCATCAATACGGCGAGCGAGGCGAACGTTGTGTACCGCGCAATCTTGGCTTGGCGCGTAATTAATTTGGTGTTCGTGGTGAGTTGCATGACTGTCCTTTACAAATCTATTTTCCGTTATAGCGTCCCAGGACGAGCGTGGCATTTTGTCCGCCCAGCCCGAACGAGTTTGAAATGACAAAATTGACCTGCGCATCCCGCGCGACGTTCGGCACGTAATCCAGGTTGCACACCGGGTCGGGCGTTTCGTAATTCATGGTCGGATGGATGCGTTGGTCGCGCAAGGTCATCGCGCACGCGATAGCTTCGAATGCGCCCGCCGCGCCCATCGAGTGACCGACCATGGATTTGGTCGAGCTGATGGGAATTTGATGCGCGCGCGCGCCGAACACATTTTTGATGGCAAGTGTTTCGCTTGCATCGTTGAGCGGTGTGGATGTGCCGTGCGCGTTAATGTAACCAATGTCGTGAACCGTCAAGCCGGCGTTTTGCAGAGCTTGTTGCATTACCATGGTTGCGCCAACCGCTTGCGGGTCGGGTGCGGCGAAATGGTACGCGTCCGAGTTGAACGCCGAACCCAGAATCTCGGCGTAAATTTTTGCGCCGCGCGCGAGCGCGTGGTCCAATCGTTCGAGCACAAGGATTGCTGAACCTTCGCCCAGAATGAAACCATCGCGGTCTTTGTCGAACGGACGACTCGCGCGGGTCGGGTCGTCGTTGCGGGTCGAGGTGGCGCGCATCACGCCAAAGCCGGCGAATGCCATTTCGGAAATAATCGCTTCCGCGCCGCCAGTGACCATCGTGTCCACGTAGCCGTGCCGAATCCATTCGGCGGCTTCGCCAATCGCTTGCGTGCCGGACGCGCATGCCGTCGAAATAGTTGAGTTGGGTCCGCGCACGCGCAAATGATTCGCGATGTAATACGCGGGCATGTTCGGTAAAAGAAACGAGGCAAGGAGCGGACTGACACGGTCGGGTCCTTTTTCCAAAAGGGCTTTGTGTTCCGCCAGCCCTTCGACAAAGCCGCCAATCGCATTGCCAATCAACACGCCGACGCGCGCGCTTTCATTAAAGTTGTCGCCGATTTGTGCATCTTGAACGGCATCGCGTGCGGCGGCGACCGCGAACAAGGTCGCGCGATTCAGGCGACGCACTTCTTTTTGATCGTAATAGCGGCGCGGCTCAAAGCCCTTGACCTCTGCCGCGATTCTAGTGCGATAGGCAGTGGGGTCGAACAAGGTGACGGGAGCAATGCCCGATTTGCCCGCAAGTAAATTGTGCCAAAACTCTTCGGCATTCAAACCGAGTGGCGTAATCGCGCCCATGCCGGTGATGACCACGCGAGGTGGACGCGCGCGCGCTTGTGCCGCAAGTTGTTCCAGTTCTGCCGGGCTGAGACGCCGGTCGGTGAGTATTTCAATCGGCGGCATTGTCGGCGCATCAATCAAACCCATTCACTTCTCCATCCAATTTGATTCACAAAAATATCTATTGCAACCCGGCGCGAATCGCGTCGAGCATGTTCTGTTCGACGGCGATCTTGGCGGCGCGAATTGCATTCTTGACTGCTTTGGCGTTCGAGCGTCCGTGTCCGATGATTGTCACACCATCAATGCCCAGCATGGGCGCGCCGCCAATCTCGGCGTAGTCGAGCCGCAGTTTAAGCGCGTTGAACGCGGGCTTGGCAAGGAGTGCGCCTAACGTGGCAAGCGGGCGTTTTTTGATTTCGGTTTTAAGAAAATCAACCAACACTTCGGCGGTGCCTTCCATCGTTTTGATCATTACATTGCCGGCAAATCCATCACTGACGACGACATCGGCGAAACCATGTAGAACGTGTCTGCCTTCGGCGTTGCCAATAAAATTCAATTTACTTTGTTTGAGCAGGGCATACGCTTCACGCACGACCGGCGTGCCTTTGCCTTCTTCTTCGCCGTTCGACAAAAGCGCGACGCGCGGATTTGGTACGCCAATCACTTTTTCCATATAGATCGAACCCATCATGGCGAATTGGACGAGATATTCCGGTTTCACTTCGGCGTTCGCGCCAATGTCGAGACAAAGCGTGCGATTTTTTTCTGCCGGAATCACGGCGGCGAATGCCGGACGTTCGATGCCTTTGATACGACCCAGACCCAGCAAGGACGCCGCCATTGCCGCGCCGGAATTGCCCATCGTCACAAATGCATCGGCTTGGTTCTGGCGCACGAGCTTGACCGCGACATTCATCGAAGCATCTTTTTTCGACTTGACCGCTTCGACATGTTCTTTCATCCCGATCTCAGTCGGCGTGTGAACGATTGGCAAATCCAAACCCTGGGTGTCGTGCTTGCCCAGTTCCGGTTTGATTTTGTTTTCATCGCCGACGAGGATAACCGTCAACCCAAATTCGCGCGCGGCGAGGACGGCGCCGGCCACATCGGGACCGGGTCGTTCGTCACTGCCCATTGCGTCTAATGCGATTTTCATCGTGCCTCCGCGTTATTTTTTACCCGACAAGCCAATGATCTGTAGTTTGGCGATGATATGCCCGCTCATCGCTTTTTCAATTTCTGTCCGCGAGATGCCTTCGCTCAGCCCAAGCGTTTCCAGGTCGAGCGCATAAAGTTGGAAAACGAAACGATGCACGCCGGCAGGGTGGCAAGGACCGACGTACGTAATTCGTTTAGCGCTGTTCAAACCATTCTTGCCCACGCCTTTGACGTTTTCAACCAGTCCATTGCTCGTTGCCGGAATGTCGAACAAGATCCAATGTGTAAATGTTGCAACGACAGCGTCCGGGTCTTCCATCACCAGGACCAAACTTTTGGCGTTGCGCGGCACGCCGACCCAGCTCAATGGCGGCGACACGTTCTCGCCATCGCACGTGTACTTGGCAGGCATGGACGCGCCATCCGCAAACGCACTGCTGGTTAGAATAAATGGCGCAGGGGTTGCCGTTGGCGCGGGAGTCGGTGTAAGCGTTGGCGTGGCAGTTGGTGTCACGGGTGTGGGTGTGGCGGTTGGCACAATCGGCGTCGCCGTTGGCGGTGCAAGTGTTGGCACAACTGTTGGAATAGGCATGCGCGCGCACGCACTAACAGCGAGCACGACGAAAATAAAAAAAGCCCCCACGACGATGTGTAACCGAGTGCGCGACATTGCCACCTCCATGTGGCGTATTTTACTCAAGAATGCGTGAATCCGCAAGGTTTATTTTTTTGGCGAGTTGTGTTAGAATGCGCCCACTCGAAATTTGATGATGGAGAATAAAACAATGGATGTGTTGTTGCTCAAAAATGTTCCTGGCATCGGCAATGCCGGGCAGGTCAAAAAAGTGGCGGATGGGTACGCGCGCAATTATCTCTTGGCGCAAAAACTCGCCGTAGTGGCAAACAACGGCGCGGTTAAACAAGCCGAGGATATCAAGCAAGCCGCCGCGCGGCGCGATGCGAAAACACTCGCCGAAGCGCAAGAGTTGGCGCGGCAATTGGGTCAAGTGACCTTGACCTTCCAAGCCAAAGCCGGGGAAGGCGACCGTTTGTTTGGCTCGATCACATCGAGTGACATTGCCGACGCGCTCGTTCGCGAAAAGAACATCACGATAGACAAGCGCAAGATCGAATTGGAAAATCCGATCAAGGAACTTGGCGAACGCAATGTCGCCATCAAAGTGCATGCCGATGTTACCGCGCAGGTCAAGGTCGTCATCGAGCGTCAAGCCGCCTAAGCGGTGATGGTATGAACTCGAACATCAACACGCAAGCGATTGTGCGGCAAATCGTGGCGCGAGTGCGCTGTGCGGTTTGCAATCACCATTTTGCGATGAGCGACATTCAACTGCTCGGCAAGCGCGAGCAAGCGTGGGCGTTCCGCGTGCGCTGTCGCGAGTGTCGCAACGACGCGTTGATGCTCGCCCTTGTCGAAAGCGGCAAAACCCAACCGGTGTATACCGACCTCGCACCGTCCGAATGGGAGCGGTTCAAGGACAACCCGCCGATTACCGAGGACGATGTGATTCAAGTGCATCGCCACATTCAGGCGTACGAGGGCGATCTTAGCGAATTGCTCGATGAACCTCTGCCGCCCGAATAACCGGCGTGGAAAATGAATTCAACGAAAACCCGATGGAAAATGTAACCTTCCGTCGGGTTTTTGCATCTATAAAGTAGATTTGACAAAGCATTGGCTTGTGGCTATAGTTTATTCATAGGATACCCCAGTAGGGTATCCGACTTTTCAGGAGGATTCAAAATGAGTGACACGCTCTTGCACGTGAACGATGCCGAATTTCAAACCCAAGTGTTGAATTCGCAAACACCGGTGTTGGTCGATTTTTGGGCGGCGTGGTGCGGACCGTGCCGCATGATCGCGCCTTTTGTCGAAGAGATTGCGCGCGATTACGCCGGTAAAGCCGTCGTCGCCAAAATGGATACGGATGCGAATCCGATGACGCCGATGCAATTTGGCATTCAAGGCATTCCAACCTTGATTTTCTTCAAGGGCGGTAAAGAAGTGGATCGGATCGTCGGCGCAGTGCCCAAGGCGTTGATCGCCAAAAAATTAGATGCCGTGCTGGCGAAATAGGGTAGGGAGATGACGATGGATGCAGTGTACACGCTGAGCACGCCAAAGACATTTGACGCGGCAGTGTCTGCTATCGAACAACAGGTCGTCGCAAACGGTTTTCGTGTATTGCATATTCACGACGTGCAAAAGACGTTTGCCGAAAAAGGCATTGCACGCGAGCCGTACAAAATCGTCGAGGTTTGCAACGTCAAGTACGCAAATGAGGCGTTGACCGCCGACCCGCTGATTGGGCTGATGATGCCGTGCAAAATCAACGTGTTCACTGAGCAGGGCGCGACGAAAATCAGTTTGCTCGCGCCCTCCATCCTGGCGGAGTTTTTCCCGGATGCAAATTTGTCCACGATGGCGCGCGAAGTCGAAACCATTTTGCGCGCAGTGGTTGAACAAGCGAAATAAGTTGGAGAATGCGTCATGCCAATCTATGAGTACGAGTGCAAAGATTGTCGAGAACCGTTTGAGTTGTTTGTGCGTTCGATGAACGCGCCGCTCAAAGCTGTCTGTCCCAAATGCGGCGGGGAACATGTGCAACGCGAAGTCACGGCGGCAAGCGCGTTGGGATTAAGCACGTCATCATCGTCCGCATCGGCGAGTTCGTGCGCGCCGAGTGGCTGAGGACTACCGCGACGCTAACCCAGGATGGGTTACACAAGACTGTCTTGACGTGGTGAAGGTGGTGTGTGATGGCAAGTGATTCGCAAACCGAATTGGTGCGGCGACTCAAGCGCATCGAAGGGCAAACGCGGGGTGTGCAAAAGATGGTGGAGGAGGGGCGTGATTGCGCCGACATCCTGCATCAGCTTTCGGCAATCAACGAAGCGGTGCGCAGTGTGAGCGTGATGCTCGCCGAGCAGTACGCTCACGAGTGCTTGGGTGCGGTGTCAAGCAAAAGTCCCAAGTCGCGCCAGGCAATCGCCGCGATGATTGATGCGATTGCGCGCGTGCCAAGATAATGTTCGATTTTTGATTTTCGATTGCCGATTTTGAAATTACCGAGCTAAAATCCGAGATCGAAAATTTCTGGAGGTAGCAGGTGGGTTTGTTGCGTGACAACGACCGTGTCCAGTTGCAAAAAGAATTTGAGCAACTGACCAACCCGGTCAAACTTGTTTTTTTTAGCCAGGCAACCGATTGCGATTTTTGCCCCATCACCAAACAAATTTTGGATGAAGTGGCGAGTCTGTCGGACAAGATTCAGATACAGACGTTTGACTTTGCGACCGATCGCGCCCAAGTTGAACAGTTCAAAATTGCGCGCATCCCGGCGATTGCGATTGTGCGCGCTGGCATGCCTGACTGCGATTACGGCATCCGTTACTATGGCGTGCCGTCCGGTTTCGAGTTCGCCGCGCTCGTCGGCGACATTCTCGATGTGTCGGCGGGCGATTCGGGTTTGAACGCCGCAAGTCGTGCCGCGCTCGCGCAGTTGCAAGAGCCGGTTCACCTTCAGGTGTTTAGCACCTCGACCTGACCGCACTGTCCACGTGCAGTCAGGTTGGCTCACAAAATGGCGATGGAAAGCGATTTGATTACGGCAGATATGGTGGATGCGTCCGAGTTTGCCGAACTCTCGGATCATTACCAGGTGTACGGCGTGCCGTTGACGGTGGCGAATGAAAAGGTGCGCCTCGAAGGCGGAATGCCGGAGCAAATGTTCATCCCACAGATTTTGCAAAAATTTGGCGTGCCGGTAAAAATGCCCGGGCAAGGATAAAGATGGCAATTGATCCCATCGCCCAAGTATTGCGCGAAAACAAAACGATTGCGGTTGTGGGCGTGTCGAATAATCCGGCGCGACCCAGTTACGAGGTTGCCAGGTATTTGAAAGAGCGCGGCTATAAAATCATCCCGGTCAATCCAACGATTACCGAATTTCTGGGCGAACCTAGTTTTCCGGACGTGCGCTCAATCCCAGGTTCGGTGGACGTGGTGGATATTTTTCGCGCGCCCGATGCGGTGCCGGACATTGTCGAGCAGGCGATTGCGAAACAAGCCAAGGTTGTGTGGATGCAACCTGGCGCAGAAAACCTGGAGGCGGCGCAACGCGCGATGGATGCCGGGTTGGAAGTGATTGTCGGCGTGTGTATGATGAAAGAGCATCGCGCGAAAAATTAGTTTCAAGCATTGATGTCATTTCAACGAGCGAAGCGCGAAATGACATGACCAGAACAAAATTCCAAATCACAACGAGGTCAATATGGGCGACGTAAAAACAGCATCGGTTAAATGGGTTGAGGGGCACGAGTTTCAAACGTTCACCGGCTCTGGACATCAAGCGGTGATTGATTCCGGTCCGGCGGCGGGCGGCAAAAATCACGGACCCAGCCCGATGGAATTGTTGTTGGTTGGTTTGGCGGGTTGCACCGGGATTGACGTGATTGATATCTTGAAAAAGAAACGCCTGGATGTGACCGGTCTGGAAGTGCGTGTAGAGGGTGTGCGCGCTGAAACTTATCCGATGGTGTACACCGAAATCCAGGTCGCGTATATCGTGACTGGCAAAGATATTCCGGCGAGCGCGGTCGAACAAGCGATTCAACTGTCGGAAGAAAAATATTGTGGCGCGGGTGCGATGTTGAGCAAGACCGCCAAGATGACGCATCGCTACGAAATTATTCCGGCCTAGTATGCATTTGCCCTGGTGGTTTCCGTTTGGTCGCGTAGATGAAATTGCGCCGCGCGCGTTGCACGACAAGTTGACGCGCGCGGATTTGTCTTTGCAATTGCTCGATGTGCGCACGGAAGCCGAGTTTGGCGAAAGCCATATCGTGAACGCGCGCAATGTGCCGATCTACGCTCTGCCGAAAAATTTCGCCGCGCTGAACCTGGATCCACATCGCCCGGTCGTGGCGATTTGTTTGTCGGGACATCGCAGTGTCCCGGCATTTCGTTTGCTCAAGCGCGCTGGCTTTCGCCAAGTGTACAGTTTGAGTGGCGGTATGTTGGCATGGTGGAGCGCGCGTTTGCCGGCAGTGAAAGGGCAGACAGAATGATTGGCACCAATTATCGTGTTCCGCAAGTGGACGCGGATAAATGTCGCACCTGTCGGCAATGCAGTGCGCGGAAATCGTGTCGCCGCAAAGCGCTCGTGCAATTCGAACAGGGCGAAATGCCGTACATTGATCAGCAATTGTGTCGGGGCTGTCTCGTGTGCGTGGATGAATGTCCTTTTCAGGCGATTGTAGTGGAGACACGATGAGCGGTTCTCGTTTGTACATGATCACCGGCGCGATGATGCTCAGTTTGTTTATGGCATCCATCGAATCTACCGTCGTCGCAACGGCGATGCCGACGATTGTTGCGCAGTTGGGTGGCTTGAACGTTTACGCGTGGGTGTTTTCTGCGTTCATGTTGACTTCGACCACGATGGTGCCTATCTTTGGCAAGCTGTCTGATATTTATGGTCGTCGCGTGGTGTTTCTGGTCGCGATAACTATTTTTTTGATCAGCTCGATTTTGTGTGGGCTGGCGCAAGACATTACTCAGTTGATTTTCTTTCGCGCGCTCCAGGGGCTTGGCGCAGGTGGACTGCAACCGCTCGCGTTCACCATCATCGGCGATATTTTTTCGTTCGAGCAACGCGCGCGCGTGCAAGGTTTGTTCTCCGGCATGTGGGGCTTGTCCTCGATCATTGGTCCGCTCATCGGCGGATTTTTGGTTGACCAGGTGAGCTGGCACTGGGTCTTTTGGATCAACCTGCCGTTTGGTTTTCTCGCCGCCGGCTTGATGATTTGGGCGTGGCAAGATGTATCGCCGCGTCATCCTGGTTCGATTGATTACATCGGCGCGGCTTTGCTCAGTGCTTGCATCGTTGTATTTCTGCTCGCGCTGTCACAACTGGACGCCGATTCAAAATTTAACCTCGCCGCGTTCGGCGCATTGTTCGCGCTCGCATTCGGGTTGTTGATTGCTTTGATCTGGGTCGAACGTCGTGCCGCGCATCCGATTTTGCCGGTCGCGCTATTTCGCGAGCGATTGTTTGCGGTTGCGGTGGGTCACGGTTTTCTTTCCGGGTTTGCCTTGTTTGGCACAGCCTCGTTCATTCCCTTTTTCGTCGAGTCGGTTTTGGGGACGAGTGCAACCCAAGCCGGCGCGACGCTCACGCCGCAATTGTTGGCGTGGGTGGTCGGTAGCATTGTCGGCACACGTTTGTTGTTGAGTGTGCCTTATCGCAAACTGGTGATGTCGGGTATGACCATGTTGGTCATTGGCGCGGCAATCATGGTCTTGTTCGTTAGCGTCAGTTCGCCGCAATGGGTGCTTATGTTGTGCGGTGGTTTGATGGGCTTGGGGATGGGCTTGTCGGTGCCGCCGTTTTTGATTGCGGTGCAATCGTCCGTGTCGCGTCAAACACTTGGCACGGCGACGGCGACGGTGCAATTCAGCCGGAGTATCGGTGGCACGATTGGCGTGAGCGTGATGGGTGTGGTGCTGGCTTCGCGGATGGCGAG
>CAZPIR010000012.1:11638-21650 GCA_964586085.1 uncultured Anaerolineaceae bacterium
GTGGGTTTATGGCGCGCGGTTTGGATGCGGATACCATTTCCCTGGATGCGCTGATCGAATCAAGCGCGGCGATCCCGGTTGAGATTCTAATGCCGGTTCGCGAGTCGCTTGCATTTGCGATGCAAGGTGTGTTCATCGCGACATTTATTGCGGCATTGCTTGCCTGGCTCGTTGCCATGCTCGCGCCGCCAATGCATTTGGGCACGTCAGCGCCGGCAAGCGTCAAGGTCGAAAGTTTGCCAGCCGAATAAAAAATCAAGCGACACCAAGTGCGTGTATGCTGTTGACAGACAAAAAACTGGGACGAGCAACTTGCTCGTCCCAGTTTGTCATACTCCCGGCAATTTTTCGCGCGCTTGCGCGATGCGTTGACGCAACGCGGCAATGTGTTGGTCGGTTGCGACTCCCTCTCCTGCCGCTTGCTTGAGATGATTCTGGTACGCCAGGTCAACAATGTTTTGCACAAACCGCGACCAGCGCAACCATCCGCTAATTCCGTGTCGCGACAACATCAGCCACCCTCGCGCACTGCGCGCGCCCAAATTACGCGCCCACTCGGATTCCTCGTGCGTGATAATGCCCGCCTGTAATTCCGGTTCGAGATACACAAACCATTTTTTCTCTTCGCGCACAACGATGATGATGAGCGCAAACATCAACACGACGCCCAGCCAATCCATGAGTGTGGCAACGATGCACAACACGCCGTACGTCTCTGCGCCAAACGCCGCGCCCAGGTTGTGAAAAGCGTGCAATGTCATTGCCAACAACCATCCAAAAACCGGAAACGCAAATTTTTTCCAGGTCTCTTGCGAGACCCGCGCAAAACCAAACCCGGCGCCGATGCACGCGGTAAACAATGAATGATTCAACAAAAACAATCCGACGCGCAAAATGTAGAGCACTCCCCAGCCACCCCAACCTTTGGCATCGAGCGCGCCCATCAAATACAACACGTCTTCGATGAACGAAAAACCAAAGCCGATGAGCGCGCCGTACAAAATTCCATCCATCACGCCGTCAAACTCGCGGCGATAAAACAGAAACAGCGCAAAAATCAGTGCGCCCTTGATCGTCTCTTCCGTTAGCGGCGCGATGAAAATGCCGGTCAACGAATCACTCAGCGCTTTGCCAAACACCGACTCAATCGGCGCGGACAAGACGACCTGACTAATCAGCGAAAAAATGGCGGCGGGGATGGCGCCCCACAAAAATAAAATGCCCGCCAGCCACAGCGGTTCTTTTTCGTAGCGATCCAATCGCCACAAGACCAGAATCGCAAGCGCAGACGGGATGGAGATGAGAATGATTGTGAGGATGAAACCCAAGCAAATGGTCAGCATAAAAATATTGAAGCAAAAATCTTAGTGGATGTGAACCGCTTTTCGTGCACACAAGCGCAGAATTTTTTTATCTGCGTTTCGTTTTTTCTAAATTCCGCGATACAATCCGTGCGCCTTGATGTACGCCTCGACCATCTCTGGCACAAACGCGGCGATCGAGTCGCCCGCGCTCACACGTGCCTGCAAATCGCTTGCGGCAATGTCGAGCGCGGATGAGTTGAGCAAGACCACGCGTTCGGTAATGCCGGGCACTTGTTTTTCCAACGTCGCCAAATTTGCTTCAAAGCCTGGTCGTTTGAACACAGCGAGCTTGCACTCGCGGATCAGCGCACCCGGCGCAAACCACGTTATCAAATTTGCCAGCGAGTCCATGCCCATAATAAAATACAACTCGACCTGGTTCGCGAATTGCTGATTGAGCAAATGCACTGTGTCCACCGTGTACGTGGGACCAGGACGATCCACATCCACCCGCGACAAGGCAAAACGCGGAAACGGCGCAATCGCGAGGCGCACCATTTCGACGCGATGCTCGATTGGCGTGATATGGTTTTGTGGTTTATGCGGCGGCTGATGTGTGGGCGCAAACAAAACTTGCGATAACCCCAACTGTGTCAACGCCTCTTGCGCGATCAGTAAATGTCCCTTATGTGGCGGATCGAACGTTCCACCGAGGACGCCTAATTTCTCCATTCGAGTTCAACCTCTCCGACGCGAACCTTGTCTCCCTCATGCACACCCGCGCGTTCGAGCGCGGCGGTCACGCCCATTGCCTGAAACACACGATGCAACCGGAAGAGCGCCTCAGGTTGATCGAAATTCGTCATTGCAATCACGCGCTCGACCTTGATGCCGCGCACACGAAAAGCGTGCGCTTCACGCGAAACCTCGAACGCGTTCTCATCCTGTTCAGGGCGAATGACCGGTAATTCTTCTTCGACGGTTTCGACCGAGGCATACTCGCGCGGCAAGGCATTCGCTTGGTCGGCGACGGCGCGCAACAATTCGCGCACACCTTGCCCGGTCGCCGCAGAGATTGCAAACACCGGAATTTCGCGCTTGCTCATAAATTTTTGCACCCGCGTCCAGTGCGCTTGCGCGTCAGGCAAGTCCATTTTGTTGAGCGCAACAATTTGTGGTTTATCGGCAAGTACAGGGCTATACTCGGCAAGTTCGCGATTGATCGTTTCGTATGCATCGAGCGGATTTTCCGATGAACCATCGAGCAGATGAATTAGCACACGCGTCCGCTCGACGTGACGTAGAAATTTGTCGCCCAAACCAATGCCCATGTGCGCGCCTTCGATTAACCCAGGAATATCCGCGAGCACCAAATCGCGATCGTCAATGACAACGACACCCAGATTTGGAATGAGCGTTGTAAACGGATAATCGGCAATCTTGGGTCGCGCCGCTGTGACTGACGCGAGCAGAGTAGACTTGCCGGCATTGGGCAAGCCAACAATGCCCACATCGGCGAGCAGTTTGAGTTCGAGTGTCACCCAGCGTTCCTGACCGGGTTCGCCTTTTTCGGACCAGCGCGGCGTTTGGTTGGTCGAACTCGCAAACGCGGAATTGCCGCGACCGCCGCGACCGCCGCGCGCAATCACTACTCGCGCATCCGGCGCCACTAGGTCGGCGAGCAATTCGCCGGTCTCGGCATCGCGTACAAGCGTGCCGCGTGGCACGTAAACAATCTCGTCCGGCGCGTTTTTACCGTGTTTGTTGTTGCCTTCGCCGTTACCACCCACACCGGCTTTGAAATGGGCGCGCCTGCGAAAACTGAGCAAGGTGTTGAGATGTACATTGACCACGATAGTGACATCGCCGCCATTGCCGCCGTGACCGCCGTTGGGTCCGCCCATCGGCACAAACTTTTCGCGGCGAAAACTCATACAGCCATTGCCGCCATCGCCGGCTTGGACAAAAATTTTTGCTTCATCAAAGAACAGGGATTCGTCTGGCATCGTTGGCGAGCATACTCGAAAAGCGGGGAATAGTCAATTCGCGGGGTTAGCCAACAAACAAACTGGGCAACCCGCGAGTTGCCCAGTTTGTTTGTTGGCTTATTTCTTGGTGTACTCCCACGCTGTGCGTGCCAGTCCTTGGAAAAATTCCTCCACGCCATCGCCGGATGAACAAGAGGACTCGTACGCCGGCATGTTCCACGAAGTGGCGATTGCGGACACTTGCTCGCGCGATATTTGGCGAGGCAGATCGGTTTTGTTCGCGAGCAAGACTGCGGGTGTGTCGCCGAGAAATTCGCGCGACTCGCGCCACCAGCGCATCAAGTTGTAGAACGACACGCGATTGCTTGCGTCGAACACCAAGCCGATGGCTTTGGCGCCGCGATAAAATGCTTGGCGCGTCATCGCAAATCGTTCCTGCCCACCCAGGTCCCACACAACCAAACGCACCGGCGTATTATCGAGTCGAATGTCGTACACGTGAAAGTCCACGCCAATCGTCATCGCGCGCGTCGGCTCGAAAATGCCGGTGCAGTAGCGTTGAATCAAACTCGTTTTGCCCACGTTCGCATCGCCGCCAAGGACGACCTTGAGTACAAGCGGTGTCGCGTCCGGCGGATTCAAAGCTTCTTCACGCGAAAAGTGGGTGGCGATCAACGCGACGAGTTCTTCAACCAGGAATGGTTTTTCGAGATAGTGTTCCACCAGACCAAATTCCGGCAAGCGTTCGAGATCGGGGGACCCGAACGCGGTCATTAACACGGTGACACAAGGCGGGTTGGATTTTTTGGCTTGGCTCACAAGAGTCAAGCCGTCCACGTCGGGCATGATCCAATCGGTGATGATGAGATCAAAGCGCACATCCTGGATGGCTTGTTGCGCGGCAGGACTGGTCGTGAACGCGTGAACTTCGAACGCATCGTGCTGACTCAACTCGTTGACGATGAGTTCGACAATTCGTTCGTCGTCGTCCACGATCAAGACGCGGCGTTTGTTGAGGGGAGTTGCCATGGCGGTTAAAAGATGGCGTCCAAATAATCACGCTCGCGCGCGAGACGGCGACGCCAGTTATTGATTTCCGGCACGATAAAAGGCAAGAGGCGCATACAATAGTACGGTGGCAGAATCGGCAAACCGACCATATCGCCAAACGTGATCATGATGAAAAGATGTTCGAGTGCGCCACGCGACCGGCGATGCGAGCGTTCGATTTCGTGCAATGCCATGCCATAGAAAACTTGTCCCAGCGCTTTACGCAAATTGCTCAGTCGTTCAAGCAACGGATTCACAGGACTCCTTGTGATGCCAACCAGAATTATTTTTAACTTTAATCGCCGTAACGAATTTCGACCGGGGTTTGATTGGACGAGAGATCTGGATTGGCGGGCGGCTCGAACCAACGCATACTGTCGCCGATGCGCGCGCGCATTTGCCAACGTAAACCTTTGGGCGCTTGCTCGATGCCGGTCTTGATGCGTTGGGCACGCTCGACGACCAGGTTTGCGTTGGACGTGTTGAGCAGGCGCGGTGCAAACGCAATGACGCGATCCAGGTTCAACGTGAGTGTGCGGAACCAGCCCCAGTCTTCGGTGCACAAACGGGTTACGTAAGACGCATCGAACTTGTTCGTTTCGGCGTTGATGCTCCAATCGTAAGTTAGCAACAGCGCGCACAACTCGCGCAGAGGCGTGTCGGTCATTTCGACGATTTGCAAATGAGAGAGGAGCAAGGTTGTCGGTGCGAGTGCGACTCCTTCGCCGGCGAGAGCATTGTTCAAATCGAGCGTGTGGTACAGATCGAATGCGCCAAGATGAATTTCGGCGGCGAGCTTGCGCGTGACATCCTCAAAATACAAACGCTTGCCGGCGTAAAAGGTGTTGAGTTGCGTCTTGGGTTGATAGTGTAGTTGCGCGAATAATTCGGAAATGGCTTCGGCGCGGTACGCGTGCGCGGCAAACACAAGTTGTTTGCTCGTGGGTTCGATCAAGGACGCGCGTGCGTCGGGGCAGGTGAGCCAGACCGCGAGCGCATCCATCACGCGCATAACGACGCGTGCCTGTTGCGCGGCAGTGAGCACGCGTTTGGCTTCTTGTTCGAGTTCGTCAAAGAGTGGGCTGGAGGCAATGACCGGTGACGCGACCGGGGCGCTTGCAGGCGTGGCAACACGCGGTGCGGGCGCGATTGTTTCGGTCGGCGTTTTCAATTCTGCCGCGATTTTTTTTGCGGCGACGTTCGCGGTGAGATTGAGCAGGGGCAAATTGGTGTTGCGCGCGCACACAATCAGCAACATGCCGCCGCGCAAATTTTTCATCAACAATCGTCCGCGCGCAAACGTCAAATCGGTTTCATTGACGCGTTGCCCGGAGGTGTCGAGCGCATCGAAAGTTTGGCGCGCGATACGTGCGGCAGTGAGCAAACGCGTATCGTCGAACGAGTCCGGCATTGCGCGCGCGGCGAGCGTGCCATCGGCGCGGCACACGAACGAACCGACGACGCCGAGCACCGCGTTGATTTCTTTAAGGATTGCATCCATCGCCATTCTCTCTACTGCGCCTGACGCAAAAGTGTGTTCGCGGTGCTAGCCACAATTGCCGGTGACGCATTGTCGGCGAGCACGAGTCCGATAAACCGATTGGGTTGTTCGAGAATCAAAAGTCGTTTGTTTTTCAGGATGACCAAACCATGTCCAAATGAATCGAGCGTAAGCGCCTCGCCCAACTGATTCGCCGCCGCGCCGACAAATACAGCGACCGCCGCTTCGGCTTCGCCATCGCCGCTGGGCAGGTCGGCGGCAAGCACAACCCCATCGGAGGACGAGATGACCGCGCCGTTGACGTTTTCGATGGCGCGCAATTTTGTAACCAGGTCACGATCCATGCTCCCCTCCGCGCGACGTGAAACGGGGGCTTGGGTAGGCAGTTGCATCATCGCTTGCAAAAGCAAATCGCCCCAGGGTTGATTGATGGTGCGTTCGCTGGTGTGCACATCACGATCCAGGACGAACGAGCCGTCCGTCCACGCGAGCAGGGCATAGAGCGCAGGTTCGCCGACCGTCGTGCCGAGCGTGGCGTGCACGACCTGACCATCGGAAAAACAAACCTCGCCCGACTGACCCAGACGTGTCAACGTCAAGCGCGCAGAGCGCATTTCTTGACAATTGACCTGGATCAGATTAGCGAGGCTCATTTCGGCGAGATTGCCTTGCAACGGCATAGTTGCTGTCCTTTATGATTTGCGCCGATTATACTCTACGCAAACAAAAATTGTCAACGACTATTTCAAGCCGTTCAATTTTTCGATGACGAGTTGGTTGACGAGCGCGGGATTGCCTTGCCCTTTCGTCGCTTTCATTACTTGCCCGACAATCCATTTTGCAATTGTCTCTTTGCCGGCGAGATAGCTTGCGACGGCATCCGGGTTTTGTGCGATGACCTTGTCTACCGCGTCCGCGATTGCGCCGCGATCACTAATTTGCGCGAGACCTTTTTCCTGGACGATGACGCCGGGATTTTTACCGGTTGCGAACATCTCCTCGATGACCGTGCGCGCAATCGTGTTGCTGATGGTTCCGGCGTTGACGAGTGCGATCAATTCCGGAATTTGCGCGGGCGCAATTTTCACCGCGCTAATTTCGACGTTGGCCTCTTTCATCAAACGGAACAATTCGCCGGTGACCCAGTTCGCAATCGCCTTGGCGTCCACGTTTTTCGCTTTGCCTTCTGCGACTGCCGCATCATAGTACGCCGCGATTTCTTTTTCGGCGGTGATGACGCCGGCATCGTACGCGCTCAGACCCAAACCGCCCATCAAGCGTTCAATTTTTTCGTCGGGCAATTCCGGCAAGCGCGCTTGAATGTCGCCGACCCAGGAACGCGCGACTTCGAGACGCGGCAAATCGGGTTCGGGGAAATAACGATAGTCGTGTGCTTCTTCTTTGCTTCGTTGCGTAAAGGTCACGCCGCGTGCATCATCCCAGCCCATCGTTTCCTGATCCACGACGCCGCCCGCATTCCAAATTTTGGTTTGCCGGGCGATTTCAAATTCGGTTGCGCGCACCATCGCGTGAAGCGAGTTGAGGTTTTTGATTTCGACGCGCGTCTCGGATAGTTTGGTCGCGCCTTTCGGTCGCAGGGAAATGTTTGCCTCGAAACGCATTGCGCCTTTTTCCATGTCGCCGGAGCACACGCCGAGGTAACGCAAAATTTGGCGAAGTTTGAGCGAGTAGAGCCGCGCCTCTTCGACCGAGTGCATGTCCGGCTCGCTGACGATTTCCATCAAGGGCAAGCCCGCGCGATTCACGTCCACGAGACTCGTATTGTCCACGTGCGCGAGTTTCGCCGTGTCCTCTTCGAGATGCACGCGCCGCACTCCGATGCGTTTTGGTGCGCCGGCATCGTCAATCAAAACATAGCCGTTGCGCGAGAGCGGCAAATCGTACTGCGAAATTTGATAGCCCTTCATCAAATCGGGATAGTGATAATTTTTCCGGTCGAATTTCGCAAATTCCGGAATCTCGCAGTGAAACGCGAGTGCGGTTCGAATTGTGTACTCGACCGCGAGCTGGTTGATGACCGGCAATGCGCCGGGCAGACCCAGGCACACCGGGCAGACGTGCGTGTTCGGCGGCGCGCCGGCGTAATCTGCCGAGCACGCGCAAAACATTTTTGATTGCGTTAAAAGTTGAGCGTGGACTTCTAGTCCGATGACCGGTTCGTATTCCATGATGACTCCGAAAGATAAAAAGATGACCGAATTAATTTGTTCACGAGTATACCCAGAACCTCGACTCTCGTCAAAGCACCCGCGTAATTGTGGTAGGGGCATTCATTACTATTGCCGTTTTCTACAAATCGGGATATACTCGAATCGTGCAACGAATGATTTTACCACGACGTAAGGTCATTCGAAATCCGCGAAGATTTTATCGCAACAGGAGAGTACCCAAATGGGCAAACGTGGTGGACGACTGGACTCGGTGGACTTTCACGCCGTTGGTGTGAGTTCGGACGCGCAAGATAATCCGTTCCGAATCACACAACGCCAACTCGATCAAGCCGCCGAGATTCTCAAGCTCGACCCAGCGATTCATGAACTATTGCGCTGGCCCCTGCGCGAACTACACGTGACCTTGCCTGTCCGCATGGACGATGGCACGGTCAAAATTTTTCAGGGCTTTCGCGTCCAGTACAACGACGCGCGCGGTCCGACCAAGGGCGGTATCCGTTTTCACCCGGAAGAAACGATTGACACCGTGCGCGCGCTCGCCGCGTGGATGACCTGGAAATGCGCGCTTGTAGATATTCCACTTGGCGGCGGCAAGGGTGGCATCATCTGCGATCCGCGCCAATTATCGCAAGGCGAACTCGAACGTTTGTCGCGCGCGTACGTCCGCCAAGCCGGGCGCATGTTGGGCACAAACGAAGATATTCCCGCGCCCGATGTGAACACGAACGCCCAAGTCATGGCTTGGATGATGGACGAATTTTCGGTGATGCGCGGTCACAACGAGTTTGGCATGTTGACCGGCAAACCGATTGCGCTGGGTGGTTCGGTTGGACGCGAGGACGCGACGGGGCGCGGCGTGAGTTTGATGGTGCGCGAAGCCGCGAAAAAAATTGGGCTTGATCTCAAAGGTGCGCGCATCGTCGTGCAAGGGTACGGCAATGTCGGTTCGTACAGCGCGATCCTACTCGAAGAGATGGGTTGCAAGTTGGTTGGCGTCGGCGATATTTCCGGCGCGTTTGTCAATCCGAATGGCATTGATGCGCGAGCGCTCCAAGCGTACGTGCGACAGAATGGTGGACTCGTGCGTGGCTTTGGTGGGCTGGGCGACGAGATCGCCAAAGAAACGTTGCTCGAAACACCGTGCGAAGTGCTCGTGCCTGCCGCACTCGAAAACCAAATCAAGGGTGCGAATGCGCCACGCATTCGTCCGCGCATTCTTGCCGAGGGCGCGAATGGTCCGACGACGCCAGAAGCCGACCCGATTCTGTTCGAGAACGGTGTGTACGTGATTCCCGATTTCTTGTGCAATGCTGGCGGTGTGACGGTTTCGTATTTCGAGTGGGTGCAAAATCTGTACAGTTTCTACTGGGACTTGGACGAGGTGCATCAATGGCTCGAAAAGAAAATGGTGCCAGCGTTCGAGTCGGTGCATGCGATGGCGCAACGCTACAAGACGCACAATCGGCTCGCGGCATACTTGGTCGCGGTCAATCGTGTGGCAGAGGCGATGCGTTTGCGCGGCTGGGCGTAGGAGATAGGACGCGGATAAAAACAAGGACGGTAGAATAATTGATCTGCCGTCCTTTATTTTTTTCTTTGCGTCTTCGCGGTTGCTGTTATTTGCTTTGGGTCAGCGTTTCGAGATGATCCAGGTATCGCATCGCCTCACCGAAATTTTTGCCACACATTTCGCGCGAAGGTTGCAGTCCAACGCAAACCCTGGGTCGCTCTGGCTGGTCGAAAATTTTGCAGTGATTGTCGTCAGTGAGTTGAATACATCGCTCGCCTGCCGGTTTGCCATTCGGCATTCCTGGGATTGCGGACGAAATTGAAGGCGCGATACAACACGCGCCGCAACCGATGCGACACTCCATCAATAGCCCAACGTCTTGCGAATGCGTTGCATCAACGGAAACGTGATGTGATCGGAAACAAGATGCGATTCCCAGTTTTGCGGCGCGCGCAAGTCAAACCATT
>CAZPIR010000013.1:0-9966 GCA_964586085.1 uncultured Anaerolineaceae bacterium
GCCGGGCCACTGCCCACTCCAATTCGCAACCGTGAGAATCGGACCGCGATGCGTCGTCAGTCCGGGCAAGACGTGATGCGTGTACTGCCACACCGCCTCGGCGACAATGAGTGGCGCATCCGCCGGGATGTTGCGGAATACTTCGATGCCGTGTCTCTGCGAATCGAGAAAGCCGTGTTTCAGAACTGGGTCGTACGGATGCGCACGCTTGACCTTCCAGCCCTCACGCTCGACCGCGGCGATGACTTGTTTTTCCATCGCCTCTTGCGCCGCCCAGCAGTTTTGATTCGCCGACAAACGCAAATCGCCACTCGCGACGAGATAAACGGTTTTCATACTGTCCTCCTGAAAATGCGACCGCCGACCACAGACCGCCGACGCCGCCAATATTATGCATTCGTAATTTTTGGTAAAACGAATTGGTTCACATCCGCATCATCTTTCGGCATCGGCACATCGCGAAACAATTCCCAGGTTTCGACGTGCTCGATTGTCGTCCCAGGTTCGACGCGCGTCAATACGCCGAGCGTTTCCAGTTCAAGCATCTCGCGATTCGTGAATGTTTCAATCGAACAACCCTGATCGGGATATTGAGATTCGGGATAAAACGCGACACGCTTGACGAACAAGTGATTCGCCCGCGCGTGCGCGCACCAGCCATTCGGCACACTCGCGCCCAGTTTTTGCGGGCGACTCGCGTTTTCATCCTGGCGCAGTAACACATACTGATTGCCCCAGGTCCAACGCGGATCAGACATATCGGTGTAATGCCACAGCACGAGGCGATTCGCCGGTTGCAAATCTTGTGGATGCGCGCCACGTCGCGGCAGAGGAACGATCGCCGTGCCGCCGGTCGTCATCACGCTCAACGCCCAGGGTGCAAACTCGACCGCCCACAAGTTGTGATTCGTCAAACGATGGATTACACGCGCGCGCGCGGCGTTCGTGTCGAGATGGAGTTCGATTTCTTTCGCGATGCCGGTTGTGGACTCGACCAACTGTGTCAAACGAAAACCATCCGCTAGCGTTGCGAGTTGGATAGGCGAATTGTCCGGCGCGTACGCGCGCGGCGTCGCTTCGGGCGCGTGCCACAAACGATGCCCGCCGTAAATGCGCCACTCGTCGCCGCCGGTCTTGCCGACCTGATCCGCGTACTCTTTGAACTCGTTTTGCTCGTCGATGAAACCGAAACGAATGATGCGCGGTCCGATGTCGAGCGGCGCAATCACATCCACGATTTCATTCGACGCGCGACAACACTGCCAACCGTGATAATTGATTTGCTCGATTCGCACGTTGCTCTCCAAAATATACTTGCCCTGTGATAGAAATTATTTGCGCGCGCGCGAAACTTGGGCGCGGATTTTTTCCATCGCCGCTTTGGATTCGGCTTGGCGTTCGCGCAGTAATTTCAAATTACCGGGCGCGGTACGCATCGCTTCGATGATGAGCATTTCCGCCGCGATGTACGCATCGCCCACGTCCGCGACCTCCGCCGCAATCTCTTTCGGAATGGTCGTCACGCCGTTGCAATCGCCGTGCAGTAAATCGTCCGGGTAAATTGCGATGCCGCCAACGTAAACGGGAATGTGAATTTGCGGAATGCTCGAATACCCGTGCGAACAAATCGTGCCGTTCGTGAAAACCGGAAAACCGATTTTGCGAACCTGGTCGAGGTCGCGTCCCGTGCCACTCGTAATCAAACCCGCCGCGCCGAACGCCTGGTATGTCGTGCACATAATTTCGCCGAACGTCGCGGCAACACACGGCGAGTCCACATCTTGAAACACGACGATGGCGGCGCCGGACAATTCGCCAAAGCGTTCCACCTGCTTGTCGAGCGACGAGTATGCCTCGCCGCCGCGCGGTTGCGCGGACGAGCGAAACGTGGCAGTCGCGGCAAAGCCAACCATCGGCGGCATTTCCGGAAATGCGGCGACGATGCGTGCATCCATATAACCCGTGTTGCGCGGACGCACCTCGAATACTTCGATGATGTTGCAAATCGTCGGCGTGTCGAATTTTCTCAACTTGTCGAGTGTTTGTTGTGAAATCATTGTATCCTTTCAACTAGAGATTGGAAATTAGAAATTGGAACCTGGATTGCATTCCAAATTCCAATTTCTAATTTCCACTTTCCAACTTCAAATACAACGCAATCAATTCGTCCGCGATGCGAGTGTTGTGCGCATCCCACGCAAACCCAGGCGCGCGCATTCGTTCGGTCGCAAAAATGCCACGCCGCACGAGCAAGCGTTTGAAAAACGCAATCGAGGTGGCGATTTCCTGATTCGTGAATGCAAGCACTGGCACAAGTTCGCGGAACAATTTCAGCGCGCCGGCGCGATTGCCAGTGCGATACATTTTGTAAATCGCCGCATAGACGCGCACCATTGCCGTTTCCGGAATCATCGCATCCACGCCGCGATCCAATGCTTCGATGAGTTGCGTGATCGCCCAACCGCCGCTGATAAAAAAATCCTCGCCGAGCAATTCGCGCACCGCCGTGTACTTGAATCCCGCCGGCACCGTTTCGATTTTCAAGCCAACGAGTGTCGGAATTTTTTCGCGCAATGCTTGAATCGTCGCGAGCGTCAACCCAGGTCCGCTCCATTCCAGGTCTTGGATGATAAGTGGCAACTTGTTCGCGGATGCAATCGCTTGAAAAAACGGAACGATTTCATCCGAACGCGCGTACAGATTATTCGGCACCGCGACGAGATACGCACTTGCGCCAACACGCTCTGCAAGTTGCGCATGCTTTTGGCACACCGCAACCTCATTCGACGACGCGCCGACGATGAACGGCACGCGATTGGCATTGGCTGTTGCGATGACCTGCACAACGGATTCGCGTTCGGCATCGGACAGGTAGGCGACCTCGCTCGCTACGGCAGGCGCGAGAAATCCGCTGACGCCGGAACTGAGCGCATCCTCGATCAATCGCGCGAGACTGAGAATATCAACTTGATTGTTTGCATCGAACGGCGTTTGCACAACGCTGACGATGCCGCGTGGTTTGAACATCTAGCCCTTGACGCTTCCCGCCGCGAGACCGGTCACAATATCGCGTTGCACAAAAATCGTGAGCAGAAGCGAGGGCAAAGTCACGACGAGCGCCGCCGCCGCGACCGGGCCCCACGACAATTGCTCGAACGTCATTGCGTTGAACACCGCGACGGGCAAGGTGCGCGTCTCGCGTCCAGCAATCACGACGCCGAACAGAAAATTGTTCCACGATTGAATGAACGCAAGAATCGCGGCAACCGCAATCCCAGGTCGCGCAATCGGCATCGCCACGCGATAAAACGCCTGCCAGATGTTGCACCCATCGGTGAGCGCGGCTTCTTCGAGTTCGGGGTGCATATCCTCAAAAAAGCTAATCATCACCCACACCACCATCGGAATGGTGAGGACAAGATGCGAAATCGTCAACGCGAGAAGCGAGCCGGAAATACCGATGATGCGAAAGAGCATAAACAGGGGAATCAAGTACGACAAACCGGGCGTGATGCGCGCGACCATAATCAGCATCCCCAGACCTTGCCGTTTGCCTTTCGCGATGCCGTACCCGGCAGGCACGCCGACGAGCAACGCAATCAAGGTCGCCGCGCCGGAAACGATGACGCTGTTGTATGCGTAGAGCACGTAATTACTCTCGCGAAAAATTTTCGCGTAATTATCCAACGTCGGCGGGTTGGGAATAAAAATCGGCGGATAAGTAATGTTATCAATTTCGTATTTGAGCGAAAGCGACAACATCCACAAGAACACAAAGATTGCCGGCGAGACGACGATGAACACGGCAAAGTAAAGCGCGATGCGTCGAAGCACCTTGTTAAGTTGATACGAAAATCCGTACCCTGATTTTACCGATTCCATCGCAACCTCTCGCGCGCAAAGAGCAAAAGTAGTGCCAGCGCCAAAATGAGGATAAAGAAAACCACCACCACTGCCGATGAATGTCCGACTTGCAGAAACGAAAATGCTTGCAAGTAAAGATACAGGTTGATCGTTTCCGAGGCAGTGCCTGGACCACCTTGTGAAATGACGTAAATGATGTCGAACGACTTGAGCGCGTCAATCGTGCGAATGATGATCGCGATCATCAGAAACGGGAGGATGAGTGGGAACGTGATGTAACGAAACATTTGCCATTGGTTCGCGCCATCAATCACCGCCGATTCGTACGGCTCGGTTGGCAAGGACGCGAGCGCACCCAGGACGATGAGCATCACGAGCGGCGTCCATTGCCACACCTCGACGAGCGCGAGCGTGGGAATGACCGTGTCCGCCGAGTAGACCCAGAGCGATTTGGGAATACCGACGAGACTCAAAAAATAATTCAGCACGCCGACCTGGGGTTGGAACATCATCGTAAAGACGAGCGCAATCGCGACCGGCGTTGCCATCATCGGCGCGACGTAGATGCCGCGCAAAAATCCGCGTCCGCGAAAATTTTGGTGAAACACTTCGGCGGCAAACACACCCATAATCACCGGCAAAATCACGGCGAGCACAGTAAAATAAAATGTGCGCGGAATCGTCGAGAGAAAGCGCGCGTTCGTCGCAAGGGTGGCGTAATTTTCCAAGCCAATGAATTTACTCGTCGAGCCGATCCGCCAATCGTTCAAACTCATCCACAAGGTAAAAATCCAGGGAAAGATAATCACAGCAAAAATTGCGACGACGGCAGGAATGACAAACCAGGTGTAAACACCTTTGCGGCTATATCCTTTTTTGCTTTTTGGAATAACTGGGTTGATTGCCACACACACCTCGCGGAGAGACCCTAAGGGTTTTGGAAACCCTTAGGGTCTGAATCATCGTTACGCTTCGCTCTTGTCCAAAATCGGTTTGAACTCGTCTTGCGCTTTTTTGAGTTCAGCCGCCGGATCCGCGCCGCCAATCATATTGTTGAGCGCCACACCAAAGATGTCGCGGAACTCGGTGACGGGCACGATGATGGGCAGAGTCGCGCGACCAATCTTGCCGGAATTCACGACGCTATCCACCCATTCTTTCGGCACGACCAAACTCTTGAGCGCTTCCGCATCGGTGTACACCGAATTGCGCGCCTGCGCGCCGGAACCTTGCGCGAACGATTTGGCGAGGAGCGATTTGCTCGCCGCCCACATCGAAAAGTACCACGCCGCGCCTTTTTTCTTGGAAAAGTTCGAGATGCCCAAACCATCGCCGGTCATCCCTGCCCATTGTGCTTTCGGACCTTTGGGCGCGACAACGTACGCCACTTTGCCTACAACCTTGGAGGTCTTGGGGTCTTCGAGCGGCGTCGCAAATCCCAGACCGTCCCACCACATTGCAACCTGACCGAGCGCAAACGCGGACTGGCATTCGTTCCAGTTGAAACCGCCGACACCCGGAGGCGCATAGTTCTTCATCAAGTTCTGGTACATCTTGGCGCACTCGACTGCTTCGGGTCCCGTTGTGTTGAGTGTCAACTTGGAATCAATCGCGTCCATGTCCCAACCGAGCAACATGCTCGTCCACAAAATTGTGTTCGCGTTCTTCAAGCCGCGACCGGCAAAACCGTACACGTTCTTGCTCGGATCGTGCAACGTCTTTGCCGCGTTCACCACATCTTCATACGTCTTGGGGAGCGGCACGTTCTTGGCGGCGAAAATGTCCTTGTTGCAGTAGATGATGAAATAGTCAATCTTGTTCGGGAGCGCGTCAATGCGACCATCCGCTTCAGTCGCCCACGCTTTGCCTGCCGCCGAAAAATCATCCCAGTCAAATTCGGGCGCGGTCATCGTCGGGTCTTTGAGGTAATCGCGCACATCGGCAACCCATTTGTTTTTGCCGAACAAACGCTTTTGCACGTGGAACGAATAATACACCACGTCAAAGCTCGTTGCGCCGGAGGCAAACTCGACGGCGAGTTTTTGGCGTTGTTGTTGTTCAGCGGGTTGATCCACGCCGACCACGATGCCGGTCAGGTCTTCAAATTCCTTGATATTCTTGGCCATGATGTCGCCCTGCGTATTCTTGATCAGCAGAGCTTCGATCTTTTCGCCCTTGAAGCGTTTCCAATCAAACTTGTCGCCGGTCGTTTTCACGACTGCCGGCGCAGTAGGCGCGGCAGGTGCAGTCGTCGGCGCGGGCGGCGGCGCTTTGGTCGGTTCGGGTGCACACGCATTCAACAACGTCGCGCTGGCAACGCTCGCGCCAGCCAACACGGTTGCCTTGAGAAAATCTCGGCGGTTCATCTTGTCGCTCATCTTTCTCCTCCTTGAGAGAAAAAAATTGGTTGATCGTCCAGTCGAAAGAACCCAAAGAGTTTATGCTTGCGATCACCTCCTTGATTATTTTTACGAGGATAGTTCTAACGTGCGGCAAATTTCCAACAATTCATTCACGCGCGCATCCGGTGTCGTCCACTGGATGTCCGCCATCACCACATCGCACGGCGACAACTCGTCGCGAATTTTTTGCATATCCGCGCGAATCTCTGCGCCAGACGCATCCTGCAATTTGACCGGCGAGTACATCACGGCGCGGCGCGCGTCGGGGAACATTTCGCGCACACGGCGCATGTCCGAAACCATGCCCATATCGAGATAACCCATCTTGGGTAACTCACGTAAAATCGCCAAGTACGGATTCACGTTCCAGTTGCACGTGTGGACGCCAAAGTACTCGAACTGTTCGGCGATGCGCTGGTCGTACGGAAAAATAAATTCGTGGTACATGCGTGGCGAGATCATATTCATCACGCAGTTGCTCACATCGAGTTGATGGATGGCAAAACCTGAAGCACGTTGCCGCGACTGAACGCGTTGCGCGAGCGCAATCATCACGTCCGTGATCAACGCAAAGAATTGGTGCGCGAGTTCCGGCGTTTCGACCATCGCTGTGAAAATGGATTGCCCATAAATGTTGAACGCATTGTTGAGTACGCCCTGCCAACTGAAATAGCCGTGAATCTTGCCTGCCTCGCGCTCGATGACATCCATCTGCCGGAAAATATCGGCGACAATCGGCGCGTTCAACAAACCGTACAGTTTCAGGTTCGCCAACTCGTCGAGCGATAGACTGGGACGCCGAATGACCTGGGGCCAGCGGTCCGAGATGTACTCGAGTTCGCACCCGAACACCTGCGCGATAAAGTAGGAACCGTACACGCCGGAAATGGTCCAGGTGTCGTCATTGCGATTCACGTCCCAGTACGCGACCGTCGGAAACGCGCGGTGCAATTCGGCTTTCATCGCAACCAGCGTCTCGTGGCGATACACCGGGTCGGTGTGCCAACGTTCCGCAAAATCCACATTGCATCGTTGCGTGTACCACATCGGCTCGAAACCGAGCGAGACACGCAAAGGCGATTCGGTTCCATCCGCCGGCTCGCGGCGCGCGGGACCTGAGATCGGAATGTGGTTGCGAAGTTGGCGCGTCATCCTATTTATCCGGCGACAGAAACTTTCATCACGATTTTGCGAACCGGTGTCGGCGAGCCGGCAACGTGCGTCGGCGCATGCGCGTCTTCGGGAAACAACACCACGAGTTGTCCGGTCGTAATCACTGCCGCGCTTGCATTTCCGCGCGAGGATTGGCTGAACCAGATGTCTTTCGCTTCGTCATACGGTTTCGTCGGCGTGAGTCCGGCGGTTTGCGTCCAGTAAATCGTTTCCTGTCCATCAATCATGTACTGGATGTCAATGTACTTGCGATGTCCCTCGAACGGCACCGTGTCTTGCGGAACCTTGGTTGTGTACGATTGCAACATGCCGTACACGCGCTCGCCATCCACGGGAATCGTACCATCGGCGTGACCGCGCCAACCTTCGTTGCGTAAAAACTCGATCGCTTTTTCAAACGCGCCACTCGTTTTGAGTTGCGCCGGCAAATGAGCGAGATCGGTAATTAACATGAAACCTCCAAAAAAATTCTAACGTGATGGCGCGGCAGTCGAACCGCGCACAATGAGTTCGGGCTTGAGCACACAAGTTTGCACCGGCAACGAATTATTTTGCATGCGCGCGAACAACATGCGCGCGGCTTGCGCGCCGATTTCGTACGTCGGTTGGCGCACGGCGGTGAGCGGCGGCGTGAGCAGACTGAGCCAGGGCATGTCGTCGAACCCGATCACCGAAATATCTTTGGGAATGCGCAAGCGTTTTTCGGAAATCGCCTGGAACGCGCCCATCGTCATCAAATTGTTTACAGCAAAAATCGCGGTCGGGCGTGGATCGAGTTCGAGTAACGCGCGGGTCGCTTCGTAACCGCCCTGCTCTTTGAAATTGCCAGCCTGAATCAAGGTCTCGTCTACTTTGATCTTGTTCGCGCGCAACGCTTTTTCGTACCCTTTGCGTCGTTCGATGCCAACCGAAATTCCGGCGGGCGCCCCGACCAAACCGATGCGCTTGTGTCCCAGCTTGATTAAATGCTGGGTCGCCGCGTACGCGCCCGCGACGTTATCGAGCACAACTGCATCGGTCGTGAGCGAGGGAACCACACGATCCACCATCACGACCGGCATTCGCAAATTCAACAAGGGCGTGCAACAATCGGCGCCGGTTGGCACAATGATGACGCCCGCGACACGTTCGCGCGAGAGCACATCAATGTAGAGTTGTTCTTTTTGCAGGTCTTCGTCCGAATTGCAGAGGAGCACGGTATACTGATTTTCGTACGCGACATCTTCGACCGCGCGGACGAGCGCAGTAAAAAACGGATTTTGAATATCGGAGATGACGAGACCAATCACACGCACGCTTTGGCTTCGCATGTTGCGCGCAATGCCACTGGGTTGATAACCGAGTTGGTCAATCGTCTTGAGAATGCGTTCACGATGATGCGGTTTGACGCGCGGGTTGTTATTGAGGACACGAGAAACGGTGGCAACGGAAACGCCGGCTTTGCTCGCAACATCTTTGATGCTTGCCATCCTAAACACCGCTCCTGACAACTGGGGCTTCTGAAAACGGTTACATTGTAAACGGTTTCTTTTGGAGTGTCAATACTTTTTAGGTCAAATTTCCAACGAAAAATTGACAAAAACAATTCGGCGTGATACATTCGCTCTCGCCTGATTGTATGGGGGTGGTTGTGTCCCGGTGGGCGCCACAGTCTTCAAAACTGCTGGAAGGCGTTGAAACGGCTTCGGTGGGTTCGACTCCCATCCACTCCCGTCGAGCGACGGGTGACGCGATTTCCCGTGTCACTCGTCAATTTTTTCTATGCGCCGTACCGCTTTTATTTATCTATTGCGTTGTGCCGATGGCACACTTTATACCGGTTGGACGTTCGATGTGGCGCGCCGTGTCCGCACCCATCAACTGGGTCGCGGCGCGCGGTACACGCGCACACGTTTGCCGGTCGAGTTGATTTATCACGAGCAACTCCCCTCGCGCCGCGCGGCGATGTTGCGCGAAATCGCGATCAAAAAAATGTCGCGCGCGCGCAAGCTCAAGTTGGCGAATTTGCAAACGTGATTCTGGAGAACGACTTTGTTTTATCTACGACCACTAAACGAACTGCGCCTCGCCGATCACAATTGGGCGGGCGATAAAGCCGCGCGGCTCGGTGAATTGCTCGCTGCGAAATTCGATGTGCCTACTGGGTTTTGCATCGGGTCGAACGCGTACCGCGATGCGATTGCCGAACCGCTCAACGAAAAAATTGTCGCGCGCCTCGCACAAACCGAAATCGAAGACCCGGTAGATTTAGAAGCCGCAACTGATGACATTCGCGCGTGGATTGAGAACGCACCTCTGCCAGAAATTCTTGCGCGTGAAGTGGCGAACGTGCTCGACAATGCGCCCATCACGGTGCGCGCCTCGCGTGTAATCGAAGACGTGCCCAACCCTGCCGCGTCCGGCGTGCCGCAAGCATTTCTCGGCATTGTCGGCACCCAGAATGTGTTGAATCATGTCCGCGCCATTTGGTCAGCGCCCTGGAACTCGCGCGCGATTTATTTTCGCCATCACAAAAATATCACGCCCC
>CAZPIR010000013.1:9976-21582 GCA_964586085.1 uncultured Anaerolineaceae bacterium
GCCCCAACAAGTGACGATGGCGGTGATCCTTCAACCGATTCTCAACCCGACGGCGGCGGGCGTGATGTTCACGGCGAATCCGCTCACCGGCACTGGCAACGAGATTCACATTGACGCGACGCTCGGTTTGGGTGCGGCAATCATCGCGGCGCGGTGGAAACCGGATCGTTTTGTCGTGCAACGCGACGGCACAATCAGCAAACGTGAAATCACGACCCAGGTGGTGATGGAATCGCCATCACCTGAGGGCGGCATTCAGGCGCAAGCCGTGCCCGCCGAAAAACAAGACGCGCCGGCATTGAGCGACGACCAGGTTCACACACTCGCCCAACTCGGACAAAAAATCCACACGCAATTCAACGCGCCGCAAGATATTGAATGGTGTTGCGTGGGTGATCAATTTTTCGTCCTGCAAACGAGACCGTTAAAGAGTAAACAAGGAAACAAGTAACAGGAAAATCAGGGAACGCACTTTATTCTTGTTCCCTTGGCTACCTGGCTATTTTGGAAAAAACAATGACCGACGAACAAAACCTCACACACGAAAACGATTATATCCTGATGGTGGGTCCCGATGACCGGCGTCACCTGACACGGCTTCAAGCGGCGCAACGTTTCGATACGCACTATGGTTTTATTTGGCACAAGGATCTCATCGGCAAACCATTCGGCTCCGCCGTGCGGACGCAACTGGGTCATCCGTACATTTTGTTGCAAGCTTCCACGCACGACCTGGTGCGGTACATCAAACGCAATTCGCAAATTATTTTCCCCAAAGAAATCGGCTATATCATCATGCGGATGAACATTGTGCCCGGCGCACGCGTCGTCGAAGCCGGCACCGGGAGCGGCGGGTTGACGCTCGCACTCGCGCGCCAGGTTGCGCCGACCGGTCGCATCTACACGTACGAAGCGCGCGAAGAGATGCAAGCCATCGCGCGCAAAAACCTCGAACGCGTGGGCGCGCTCGCGCAAGTCGAGATGAAACTGCGCGACATTCGCGAAGGGTTCGACGAACGCAATGCCGACGCGCTCTTTCTCGATGTGCGTGAGCCATGGTTGTATCTCGCCCAAGCACGCGCCGCCTTGCGCGGCGGCGGATTTTTCGGCGCACTCGTACCAACAACCAATCAGTTGAGCGATTTACTGCAAGAGATTGAAGCGCAACAGACATGGACTGAGGTTGAGGTCGTCGAAATTTTCACGCGGCATTACAAAATCAACGCCGAGCGTTTACGCCCCGAAGACCGCATGATCGCACACACCGGCTATTTATTGTTCGCGCGTTCCATCTCGCGGGTTGAACCACTCACCCCGCCAAGCGAAAAAGCAAAAGAGGTCGAACCCGATGTCACCGAAATCCAAGCGGAAGGATAATCTCGTCGTCGTTTACACGTCGCCGGGGATGCTGGCGGCGGAAACGATCAAGAACAAACTGGAGAGCGCCGGCATTCCGGCGATGTTGCAATACGAAAGCGTGGGTCACGTCATCGGCTTGACAGTTGATGGGCTGGGTCAGGTCGAAGTGCTCGTGTCACGCGAACACGAAGATGAAGCACGGGCGTTATTAGAAATTGAGTAGAGACGTTGCCGACAACGTCTTTATATTTTTTCCAACACTACCGAGTAACCGTCCTCGAAATTTCCCTCGCAAAAAATCTCTACGATTCGCCAACCTTGTTTTGCCGCCAGTTGCATCAAGTCTGTCGGCGCAAGCAAAAGCAAATCGAACCACTCGCCGCGCCGACCGTTGAGGCGCAAGCGCATCTGAATTTGCCCGATGGCTCGCCCGCTTTGAACGTTTTGACTGAGGTAACTACGATGCTCCGGATTCAGTGTGCTCGGCATACGCGTCGTTGCGAGGATGCGTCCGCGCGCTGACGTGATGCGATGCAATTCACGCAACATGCGCGCAACTTTTCTCGGCGTGCCACAAATACCCAGGTTGTTACCAAACAAAACAATCGTATCAAATTCGCGTTCGCGAAACGGCAATTTGCCGCACAAGTTGGCGACGCGCGCATCGCGCACACCGCGCAAACGCGCCAGGTCAACGATATGCGGCGACAAATCAATCGCCGTCACAGACAAGCCGCGCGATTGCAGATAAAGCGCGTGGCGTCCCGCGCCGCACCCGGCATCGAGCACGCGCCCGCGCGCCAATTTGAGCGCGCGCTTTTCAATCGGCTGGAATTCGCGGTACGCGGTAAAGTACCACGCCACATTTTCCGGGCGAATCGTTTTATCACTGCGTTCATTTTCCAAATCAGCATAACCGATTTCGTAAAACTGCCACAGTGCATCCGCAAAAATTTCAAAATCGCTCATCGTTCACCTTGAATTTCCCAAAGAATAATTTCCGGCGGACACAAGAATCGCACGCGCGGCGCGCCCTCGCCTTCCAAACCAATCCCGCGCGTCACGTACAACGTCAGCCCTTGAATTTGATGTCGCCCGACCTCGAACAATTTGCCATAGAGCGACGCCGCGTAGATTGCGCCGAAAAATGGCAGACGCACTTGCCCACCATGCGTGTGACCGGACAATTGCAAATCCACACCTTGCTCTGCCGCGACCGGCGCGAGGTCGGGCGTGTGATAAAGCAAAATGGTCAAATCGTCCGGGTCGCCGTGCAAAATATCGTCGAGCGTCGCGCCATCCACGTGCGGCTTGTGCGTGCAGGTGATGCCCACAATGTCCACGCGTTGCCCATCATGGTCGAGTGAAATACGTTCATCGCGCAACCAACGCAGAGGCATGCCATCCAACAATTTTTCGATCACGTGCGGCTGGTCCACCGGCGGACTGCCGGTTACGGCGAACACGCCGAGTGGCGCAGAGAGTTGTTGCAAAATTTCTTGCGCGTGTGATTGCGCGATTGGGTCGTCCACGTACGACAGCGAAAGGAAATCGCCGGAAAAAAGAATCGCGTCCGGGTTCAACTCGCGAGCGTGCGCAACGAGTTCGCGTTCGCGCGCGGTGATGCGCTCGACGTGCAAATCGCCGAGATGCAACACACGCAAAGGTCGCTTACTCGCTTTGAGTTTCGACGTCCGCAGAGTTTGATGCGTCACATGAACCCGGTGTGGCTCGATCCAAAATCCGTACACGACGAGCGCCGTGCCAATCAGTTGCGAGATAAAATTGATGGGGGTGGGCAATGCCGCCGGGAACGCGCGCATAACGGCAAGCACCAGTGTCGGCGGCTGACTGGGTCCGTACGATTTTCCGGCGCGTGGCAACAGCGCGATCAAAATCCAATCGCCGAGCAAGAACAGCCACACGACCAATGTGCGCGACCAATCGAACCAGGATGGCACGAGCGCAATCAAAAACAACAATGCGGCGAAAACGGGCGCGGGAATGTTTTCAATCGCATCGGCAATCCGCACAATCGAATCGAACCGACTGCTCATGGTGCCGGGAAAATGTTTGGTTTGCGAAAAATCTTTTGGTTTCATCGGACGATGATTATACCGGGATTCGGTACGATTGCAAGCAAAAATTCGATTGACGCGAGATTGATGCACGTGATATAATCGCGTCTATGCAATCCAACCATGAAACCTATGTCTCGGTAGATGTCGAAACCGCGGGACCGAATCCCAGCCAGTACTCGCTTCTCTCGATTGGCGCGTGCCTTGCTTCCAATCCCGTGCACGGCTTTTACATCGAACTGCAACCGGTCAATCGCCATGTGACCAAAGAATCGTTCGACATTCATCATCTTTCGCTCGACGAACTCGCCGTACGCGGCACCCCGCCCGCCGACGCCTTGCATCAATTTGAAACCTGGCTCGCGAGCACTGCACCCAAGCCGGTTTTTGTCGCGTTCAATGCGCCGTTCGATTGGATGTTTGTCAACGATTATTTTTTGCGCTTCCTGGGTCGTAATCCGTTTGGTCATACCGCGCTCGACATCAAGGCGTTGTACATGGGCGCGTGCGGCACAACCTGGGACGCGACACGAATGCGGGTGATGTTGCCCCAACTCAATTTGGAATCAAATCCACTTTCGCACAACGCCTTGAGCGATGCGCGCGATCAAGCAAAAATTTTCAACGCAATTCTCGAAAAAATTAAACGAGGTGACCAATGAGCGATCAAGCAAAACCGACCACCGAACTTGCGCGGATTGTCGAATCGGCAAAGCGCTTGGGCGTGGAGCTGAACGAGGCGGATGCCTTGCAATGGCTCAGCGCAATGGCGGCGAGCGAGACCGGCGGCGATATCGTGATGGACACGCGTGCGGGCGTGTTCGGTCACAAAGTAACCATGCTCGATTTTAGCCCGCACGAGTTGGCGCGTTTCCGTGAGATCGGCAAGATTGTCGAATTCCAGGATCAACCCGGCGTCGTCGAGACGGCGCTCGCGCTTTCCGGCTCTGCCGCGCAATCGAAAATCCAAACCTATCCCGGCGATTGCGATTATTTCGAGCGCGTCAACATTATCGCGCCGACACGCCAAGAAGCGTGCCGCATCCTGGGCAACCTCATGCGCGATAAAGCCCTAAGCACCGTGCGCGGCGAAAACTATCAACTCATCGGCGTCAAGATTGGCGCGTATCCGTTCGAGGTGATGCGCGGCGACAAGATGCGCAAAGCCGGCTCACCGATTGCGTGGAATGCCGGCGAAATTCGCGAAGGCAAAATTGATGCGTTCAAACCGGACGGGACGCCGGTCACGTTCACCTGGGAAGATGCCGCTCAAAATCCTGGCTGGTGTAAACTCGATTGGGTGATTGCCGATTCGGCACGCGGCAAACTGGCGAACGCGAGCAACGTGCTCGACGTAACCTGGCAAGCGCCCGATGGCACGATCACACCACTCGATGGTTATCTCGATCCCTATTTTCAAGAAGTGTATCTTGACGCTGGCTCGATTCCGATTTTTTCAAAACTCGCGCAACATGTTTCCGGCAACGCCCTCGACCATTACATCGAGCAACTCGAACACGAAATCACCAAATACCTGACCAAAGAATTGAATTATGGCAAAGCGGCAAAACGAATGTACAATGTCTTTCGTTTCACCGGTCGCTACGAAGAAGCCGCATTCATCCGCGAACTGTTCGACGAACCGGCGACGATGTTGTACCAAGTCTGGTCGCTCATCCTCACGATTGACGACACGCTCAAATCCGGCTCATCCATTCCGCGCGCGCAACTGCTCGAACAAGCCGACAAGCTAATCCTCACCGTGATTGACGCGCTCGAAGGCGACCAGGAATCGGAAATTGTGCGGCACTTGCTCAACCTTAAAAATGCGCTCGCCCGCGAAGAGGACGCGCAATTTGCTATCGAGGTCGAAGCCGCGCGTGCGCGCGTCATCAATGTCGTCAACAATTTTTTCCACGAACGGTTGAACGCACTGCCCACGATCAAATCGTACATCGAAGAACGCCAAAAATAAAAAGCGGGGACGCTGACACGGGCGTCCCCGCTTTTTTTATTTCTTGAATCGTTCGTCCTCTGCGAGCATCCTCTGCAAACCTTCTTCGAGCGACACACGCGACTTCCACTTGAGCAATTCGTGCGCAAGATGAATATCCGCGACCAAACGCGGCACACCACTCTCTTCTTCGGCGTTGAACAAACGATGTGCTTCACGCCCAACCGTGTGCTCGATCAAATCAACGAGTTGCGCGATGCTGACCTCTTGTCCACTCCCGATGTTGATGATCGTTCGATTCACCTGTTCCGCCGTCGCCGCAAGCGAGAGCGCATTCGCCACGTCGGCGATGTAAACGAAATCGCGCGTTTGCTTGCCCTGCCCGAACATCACAACCGAACCGCCACTGACAACCTGTTTCAAAAATCGCGGAATGACCGGCGCGTGCGACGGGGGCAAAGGTTGACGCGGACCGTACGCGTTGAAAATTCGGAGCGCAACTGTTTCGATTTTCCACAACGCGCCAATCGAGTGCAAATAATATTCGGACGCGAGCTTGCTCACCGCGTATGGTGAATCGGGATGCATCAACGCGTCCTCGCGCACCGGTTGCAAATCTTGCTTGCCATACGCCGCGCCCGACGATGCAAGAATCACGCGCTTGACACCGGCATCACGCACGGCGGTCATCAACGCAACCGTGCCCGCAACATTCACCGCGTTGTACTCGACCGGATACAAAACCGATTCGGCAACACTCACGCGCGCGGCGAGATGATAAACGCAATCCGTGCCTTTGAGCAAGCCCCACAACTTGGGCACGTCTCGCACATCGCCGCGCGTGAACAACACACGCGAGTCTAATCCGTTCGGCTCGCCCGCGCTGAGATCATCCAACACACGAACTTGATGACCGGTGGTTATCAAAAAATTGGCGAGCGCGGTTCCCAAAAAACCCGCGCCGCCAGTAATCAAAAAGCGCATCACCAATTCCTTTTAGAAATTGTTTTCAAAAACCCAGGTCGCTTGTCATCATCCGGCGCGTCGCCACCACACCACACCCACGGCAAAGAATACAAATGCGCCCACCATCAGCACGCTCACAATGCCCAACACCGCGCCTGCGCCCAAATCCATCGAAGATTCCGGCATCGTCGTCGGCACTGGACGCGCAAAACGCGGCGTCGCGCTCGGCGGCGGAGTTTCGGTCGGCGTGGGCACCGGCGTATTTGTCGGCGCGACGGTTGGCGGCAATTCAGTCGGCGGCGCTTGCGCGACGCGGGTTGCCGGCGGACGCGTGTTCGAGGGACGCGGAGTTGGCGTCAAGGTCGCCGCCAAAGTTGGCGTTGCCGTTGGCGCAAGCGGAGCGGCCGTGCCAAGGTCGGGACGCGCTTCCATGCACACTGCATCGAACCACACGCGATTTTCGCCGCTCGATCCATCGCGTGCCATCGCGCGCAGGAAAATCGTGACGTTGCTCGAACGCGCGGCAAACGTCAATTCCATTTCGGGACGATTCAACGCGGCGTTGCCATCAAACAAATCGGGTCCCCAAACCACGCTCGACGATTTTGGGTCGGTGCCGCCAAACGGGTCCACACCGACCTTGCGTCCAATCGTCGCCACGCGCACATTCGGTCCACTGTACGATTTTGCCGCGAGACTGTAGCCGAGCCGGAACCAGTAATAATTGTTGGTTTGCAAATTGCGGACCGTTTGATAAATGCCCGCGTCAAATGTGCCGCTCGAAAAAATTTGCGTCGAACCGTTCGGGTCAATCTGCTCGTTGCCGACCCAGCGAAATGCCGGCGAGCCTTCGATGACGAACGCATCCCAATGGTCAGCCGCCGAACCCCACTGATTACCGCGTTCGGGACCCATTGACCCGTTGATCAACAAATTATTCGGGTCGAGCGCGCAGGGGTCTTTGAGGAGCGGGGGTTGCGCAGATGCCGGTCGTTGCACAAGCAGAAACGGCGCGAGCAACATCACGATGATGAGCGCGCCAATGAATCGTTGAAGAATTTTGTCTAACATCGGCGTGAATATAACTGATGCAAGACGAAAAGTCAAAACAGGTAAACCTGCAGGGTTGAGAGAAACCTTTCGGGTCTTGATTGACGCTCCAACTTGAGTGTGCTACAATCCCGCACGTTCGACAATTTGAATCGGAGGTAATCGTGGAAATTAAAATTGCAAGCGGCAATGTCGCGACCTGGCAAGGCGATGGCATCGTTGTCAACCTGTTCGACGGAGTGACCCAACCCGGCGGCGCGACGGGCGCCGTAGATCAGGCACTCGGTGGATTGATTACCAAGTTAATTGAAAAAGGCGATGTCAAAAGCAAACTAGGCAGTGCGACGATTGTGCACACACTCGACCGTTTGCCGGCAGACCGCGTGTGCGTGGCAGGGCTGGGCAAGCAAAGCGATTTCACACTCGACCGCGCGCGTCAAGCGGCGGCAAACGGCGTGAAAGCGTTGCGCACGGCGGGCGCGAAAAATGTCGCCGTGATTTTGCACGGCGCGGGCATCGGCGGCATGGATGTCCAAGCCGCCGCGCAAGCGAACGCCGAAGGCATCGTCCTAGGTCTGTGGCGTTTTCGCAAATATCACAGCGACAACAAAGACCTGGGTTCGATTGAATCAGTAACGATTTTGGAAAACGACGCGACCAAACTCGATGCGATTCAACGCGGCGTCGAGCGCGGACGCATCATCGCCGAAGCGACGTGCCTCGCGCGCGACATGGACAACGAGCCGGGCAACGCCATGACGCCAACACGCATGAGCGAAATCGCGCGCGACATTGCAAATAAGTACGGACTAGAATGCCAAATCTTTGATCGCGCGAAAGCGAAAGAACTCGGCATGGGTTCGTTCCTGGGTGTGGCGCAAGGTTCGGATGAACCGCCAGCGTTCATCGTGTTGCGTTACTGGGGCGCGGGCAAGGACGCGGCACCGGGTCTCGGCATCGTCGGCAAAGCCATCACGTTCGATTCGGGCGGCATCTCGCTCAAGCCGAGCGACAGCATGCAAGATATGAAAGGCGACATGTCCGGCGGCGCGGCGACGATTGCGGCAATGCAAGCCATCGCGCAACTCAAACCGAAAATCAATGTGACCGGCATTGTGCCCGCGACCGAAAATTTGCCGAGCGGCAAAGCGTTCAAGCCCGGCGACATTTTGCGCGCGTCGAATGGCAAGACGATTGAAATCATCAGCACCGACGCGGAAGGTCGTTTGATTCTCGCGGACGCGTTGGTGTACGCAACGCAAACACTCAAGCTGTCGCCGGTCGTGGATGCGGCGACACTCACCGGTGCGATGAACATCGCGCTCGGTTCGATTCGCACCGGCGTGTTCTCGAACGACAAGCAGTTGAGCGATTTGCTGTTTGAAATCGGCGAGCAGGTCGGCGAAAAGAACTGGACCATGCCGATGGACGAGGAATACAAGGAAGCGATCAAGAGCGATTGGGCGGACATTAAAAATTCCGGCGGTCGCCCGGCAGGTTCGATCACTGCCGCGTGGTTCCTCCGCAACTTTGTCGGCGACACGTCCTGGGCGCACATGGACATTGCCGGCAGTGTCGGCTTGTTTAGCGGTGCAAGCGAAACCGGGTACAAGAACAAGTGGGGCAACGGCACACCAACCCGCACGTTCATCAACCTGGCACTCAAGCTTGCGGAAAAATAACACGCCGTAATTTATTCGCAGGGGAGCCGGGGAGTAGAGGAGCATGAGAGACGCAAAGCGTCCCCTGCACCCTTGCTCCTCTGCTCCCCTGCTCATTTTCTCGGAGTTACCATGCCAATCACCAATCACTTTCTCGACCGACTATATCGCGGACCGATTCTTGCGGATGGCGCGATGGGCACGCAACTTTATGCGCGCGGCATTTCATTCGAGCGCTGTTTCGATGAACTGAATCTCTCGAATCCCGGCGCGGTGCAAGAAATTCATCGCGAGTATTTGCGTGCGGGCGCCGAGATCATCGAGACCAACACGTTCGGCGCGAATCGTTTCAAGCTCGCGCATCACAGGCTGGAAAACAGGGTGCGCGAGATTAATTTGCGCGGCGTGAAAATTGCGCGCGAGGCGCGCGAGATTGCCGGCGTCAATGCGTTCGTGCTCGGCTCGGTCGGTCCGATTGGTCAATTGATTCCCCAGTACGAAAACATTTCTTACGACGATGCGCGCGCGGCATTCAAGGAACAAATCGAAGCGCTACTCGAAGGCGGCGCGGACGCACTCATCTTTGAAACATTCTCGGATTTGCCGGAACTTCAAGCCGCGATTCTCGCCGCGCGCGAGGTGACGCGTGACTTGCCCATCATCGCCTCGATGTCGTTCACGGAAGACGAGGACACGTTGACCGGCGTGACGCCGGAAGAAATCGTGAGCGCACTGCGCGAGATGCGCGTGGATGTGATTGGCGCAAATTGTTCGGTCGGTCCGGCGGGCACGTACCACGCAATTCGCCGGATGGTTGCCGCGTGGCGCGAATCGTGCGACGACGCGGGCTGTCTCGTGTCCGTGATGCCGAACGCCGGTTTTCCGGCGCGCATCGGCGAACGCTATTTGTATCTTTCGTCGCCGCAGTACTTTGCCGACTATACACAAAAATTTGTCGGCGAACTAGGTGTGACAATGATCGGCGGATGTTGCGGCACGACGCCCGCGCACATTGCCGCGATGCGCGACGCATTGAACGCGCTCGCCCCGGCAACCGAGCCGCGCGTGATTGTCGTCGAGAAACCCGCGCCGCGTCCGCCCGAAGAACCTGGGATTGAAATGACGCACGTCGCGCGCAACCTGCGCGACAAATTGCGCACGGGTCGCTGGGTCACGAGCGTCGAACTCGATCCGCCGCGCGGACTCAACCCGACCAAGGTCATCAACGGCGCGGCGATGTTGCAACAAATCGGCGTGGACGCGGTGAACATTGCCGATTCGCCGCTCGCCAAATTGCGGATGGGTTGCATCTCGCTCGCGGTGATGATTCAGCAACAACTCAACCTGGAAACGATTATTCATTTCACGACGCGTGACCGCAACCTGATGGCACTGCAAAGCGAACTCATCGGCGCGCACGCGCTCGGCATTCACAACGTGCTCGCACTCACCGGCGATCCGCCGCGGCTCGGCGATTATCCGAACTCGAAAGCAGTGTACGACATTGACGCGATTGGTCTCATCAAGACCTTGAAAAAATTAAACGACGGGCGCGATTGGGCGGGCAATAGCATCGGCACGAATGCAGATTTTTTTGTCGGGTGCGCGCTCGATATGATGTGGGCAAATTCCGACCCGAACGAATTGGAGCGCTTTCATCGCAAACTGGAAACCGGCGCGGACTATGTGATGACGCAACCGATTTACGATGTGGCGGTCTTGCGTGAGTTTCTGCAAAAGTATGGTGACAAGTACGGCAAGGTAGAAAAGCCGATCATCCTGGGTGTTCTGCCGTTGATGAACACGCGCCACGCGGAATTTTTGCACAACGAAGTTCCCGGCATCACACTCACCGACGATGCGCGGAGACGAATGAAAGACGCGGGCGAGCACGGGATTGAAGAAGGCATTCGGCTCGCGCAAGAGTTGCTCATCGAAGCGAAAGATTTTGTCGCGGGCACGTACCTCATGCCCTCGTTCGGTCGCTATGATGTGTGCGGCGAGTTGGTCAAGGTGTTGGAAGACAAGATGCACCGATAGAAAATTCGTAAGCGATTATCGCTTTGAGGCTAATAAACAATGTCCAAGTTCCGGATTTTCCAGGTCAATCTTGACGTTTTCCTGTTCAAAGGTGGATTTCCTACTCAGGCAATGCAAATCGTATTGAATGCGCTTGCCAGCAATAATGAAAAATATCGAACTGAAATATTGGAACGTGTACATCCCGAAGATTTTTCAGCCAAGTTTGGAAATGATTATCGTGTAATATTTGAGAGCATGACTGAAATGATCAAACGCGGTGGCCATGTAGACCAAGACCAAGTCCGAAAGGAAATTGTGGGTTGGGCAAGCAGAGCTGGCTCGGAAGATTTTGTCGAAGGATGCCTTGCCAATTTTGAACAAGCGTTGAGTTACAAGCCAACATCGGCACATGTGAAACGCGCAATTGATATTTTGACTTCGCCGATTCGTCTCAAACCAATTGATCCGCCAAAATAAAGAACTCGCCGTGCGTTGAAACGCACGGCTACCAAAACG
>CAZPIR010000014.1:0-10246 GCA_964586085.1 uncultured Anaerolineaceae bacterium
CAAGCGTTGGAAAAATTGATCGAACTGCGCCCGGCAATCGTCTTGATGGACATTCAAATGCCGGGGATGGATGGTCTGGAAGCGACGCGGCAGATTCGTGCCTTGTCCGATGTCGAGTTGGCGCACACACCCATCATCGCGCTCACCGCGCTCGCCATGCCCGGCGACCGGGAACAGTGTCTCGCCGCCGGCGCGAACGATTACATGAGCAAACCCATTCAGTTGGTTGAACTCGACCGGTTGATTCAACGTTATCTAAAATCCTAGCCAAGAGCAAAATGCAATGAGTGACCCCATCAGTACCATTTTGATTATTGACGACCAAGCCGTTGCGCGCGAAACCATACGCGGTCTGCTTTCGCGCGAACCGTACACGTTGCATTTTGCCACGAATGGCGTGGACGGATTGGCGCAAGCCCTGGCACGCCAACCCGATGTGGTTTTGTCGGACGTGATGATGCCGGGCATGGATGGCTTTGAAGTCTGCCGCCGTCTGCGCGATACGCCCGGTCTCGCCGAAGTGCCGGTGTTGCTCGTCACCTCGCTCGACGATCGCGATTCACGTTTGCAAGGTTTGCGCGCTGGCGCAGATGATTTCATCACCAAGCCGTACGACTCGCTCGAATTGCTCACGCGCTTACAATCGCTGACCCGGCTCAATCGCTTTCGCCGGCTCATGCAAGAACGTCACCACGTCGAAACGCTCAACTCTGAATTGCTCAAAGCGTACGACAAGACGATTGAAGGTTGGGTCCATGCGCTCGACCTGCGCGACCATGAAACCGAAGGACACACACAACGCGTGACCGAAATGACAGTGTGGTTCGCACAAATGACCGGCATTACCGACGCGCAGACGCTCAAACAAATTTGGCGCGGCGCGCTGTTGCATGACATTGGCAAACTAGGTGTGCCCGATGCCATTCTGCTCAAACCCGACAAATTGACGGCGCAAGAATGGACGATCATGCGCCAGCATCCGGTTTATGCGTACGAATGGTTGTCGCCGATTGAATATCTTGTGCCGGCGTTAGAGATTCCCTACTGTCATCACGAACGCTGGGACGGCACCGGTTATCCGCACCGGCTTGCGGGTCAAGCGATTCCGCTGGCGGCGCGTTTGTTTACTGTGGTGGATGTGTGGGACGCGCTCATCTCGGACCGTCCGTATCGCGCGGCACTCCCCACTGAGCAAGTCGCGGCGCACATTCGCGCTGGCAGTGGCACACATTTCGATCCTGCAATTGTCGAAACATTTCTCAGGATGATCAAACTCCAAAACTAGGCAACCACAAAAAGATACCGCGCAAGCCACACCGATTTTTTCGGCGCGACTTGCGCGGCTTTTTTTTGCGTGTGTCGAGTGAATCACCCGGGAATCGGGTTTAACACGCGAACATTTTCTGCGCGTGGACCTTTGGAAATCATTCCCACCGGTTGCCCAACGAGTGATTCGATTTTCCGAATCACTTGTGTATCATTCGCATCGCACACCTCCAACACCGGTGTCACTTGCGCGAGCGCACGCGTTAACTCGGCGCGTTGCTCAAGCGACAGAGAATGCGCGCGACGCCAATTCGTCAAACGTGCATCGTCAAAACCTGGTTGCGCTTGATAAGCACTGCAAGCATTCCAAGTCTTTAATCGCGATAACACATCCAGGTGCGTCACGACTAGGGCATCGAGTTTACCGGTCACCCTCATCGCGTAACGCGCCAGCACCGCGTCAAACCAGCCGTAACGAACCGCGCCCTGCCATTCGTTGAATTGATTATGATCAAAAACAACCGGCGCCAAAACATTCGTCTCGGTTGGCAAAGGACCTGGACCGTGACGAACCGCATAGCATCGCGTCACACCGATTTGAAACACCTGGGAGTCAGGCATCGTTGCGGCGATGAGGTCGCGCGCATTCGCCGCGGTGCAATGCGACCAGGTTGTGTACGGATGAAACCCGGCATCGGCATCGAGCAAGACACCTTGCGCGCCCTCAAAGACGACGGTCGCGGTTTTCTGTAACCATTGTTGCAACACGGCATCGGACGCAACCAGACCCAGGTCATTAATTCGGGCGATCATCGCAAGCCAGGTCTCACTCACATCCGCGCGCTCGAAAATTTGCCATTCCCGTGCTAGCGCATCCTCGCGCAATCGCTCGCCGCACAATTCAATCAGTTGCGCGCGTTTCTGCTCGCAGACGAATTGTAATTTCCGGCAAAGCGCCGTGGGATTGCTCAGGTCGCCGGCTCGCACACAATCCTCATTTGCTAACGCATCTTCAACCGCTTCGCCCACACCCACACCACAACTGCCATGCCGATTTTCACCGCGCGCCATTTCGCGAATGCGGTTTGCCGCTTGATGGAATGGCGTAATGACCAACGCACGCTCGCTCACGCGCAATCGCGCAAACGCATCGTGAACGCCAATTTCTTTTAGGCGATCTCCTTCGACCAGTAACGCGCCAGGATGGACGACAACCTGCTCGGCAAGAAAAGTTTTGACGCCGGGCACAAACGTGCCTGACCCGAATTGCGAAAAGGTGTGATGGCGTCCATTCGGCGCGACAACATTGTGTCCGGCTTGCGCGCCGCCGTTGTAACGCACGACGACGTCGGCGCGTAGGTGTCGCACCAAAAAATCGGTGACGAGACCTTTGCCCGCGTCGCCAAATCCCAGGTCTACGACAAGGTAGGCGCGCATCAACTTGTCATGCGGCGAATCTGATTCGTCATTCGCGCAAACCACGTGTCATTGCCACTCTGGCTCAAAACTACTTCGGCGAACGGGGTGAGTGATTGCATCACTTGACCGCGGCGATCCGCCGGCATACCGGCGTTGCTCAAAAGTTTGGCGAGTTCGTTGAGATTGGTCACACGCCCTTCACTGAGCAGGATTGCGCCGGCAGTGACATAGCACACATCCACCGGCGATTCGAGGCACAGCACATGGTCGCCGAGCAGATCGCGCCAGCGTCGCTCGCATCGTTTCGCGCGCGCGCGATCGGGGATGATAAAGAATGGAACAAACGATTTTTGCAATTCTGCCACAATCTCTTCTGTCGTGAGGTCGTCATCCACTTTATCGCCCACAATACCCTCGACGATATGTTTGGAGAGACTGGGATACGGTACTTCGTCGCCCGTCATAAAAAGATAACCCCGTTTCTTGCGTTTGACCAGACAATCCATCTCGGTGTGCATCGCAAGAAAGTACAATCCCAGTTCGTACGATTCTTGTCCCGTGCCGCCCCCGTGACCTTCGAGATAAGACCAGGTCAACCATTGATCCATCAACTCGGCGGTGGATTCGAATTGTCCCACCTGAAGCGGCGCGCGGTCACTCACGGCGTCGCCAACTGCCATGAACAAAATTTGCGGATCCTGGATTTGGCAATCCACCAGAATCTTCATAAAGACCGGAAGTTGCCGGGTCGCCAAGAGACGCGGAATTTCGCCCATCGAGCCGGTCACATCCAACGCAAACACAATGCCGAGTGATTGCGGATGATCCGCGCCATCACGACTCTCGCGCAGTCGCACGCCCTTGGGATTCATCAGCGGATGGCATTCAACTTGTTTGAATACCTGTTGCACCGGAATACTAGCGCGGTCGCGGAGGAGCGCTTGATGCGCCGTTGCGCTGTAATTTCCATTTCCCATTTCTAAACCTCCTTTGCGTTATCCAATCATTTTAGCGTGGCATCACAATCGGAATAAACTGGGACGGTCCAAAAATCTGCTTGGCGATGTGTCCGAGTTCTTCACGAATCGCCCAGGCATTTTCGTTCGCGGCGCTTGCAAATTCAGCGAGCGCGATGCGCCGGATAATTTCGGCGAGCGGCGCAGGCACGGTCGCGGGCAAAGAACCATTCGCCGGATTGCCTCCCAGGATCGCAACCATACATCGCGCGCTCATCACGAGGTCGAGTTGCACAGACAAGGTTGACCAGGATTTTTCCGGCGGAGGATAAAACACTTTATTCCCGCGCGAGACCGTTCGCAATTTTTCACCGAACCGACCGGCGCAACTATAGCCCACAAGTCGCACACCGTGATCGTTTTCTTGCACGAGCAAATTCGCCGGCAATATTCCGCCGTGTGCCATGCCCGAAGCGTGGATGAACGAAAGCACTTCGAGGATACGCCGCCAGACCCAGATCGAAGCGCGCGGCGGAACGCCTTGTGGATAAACTTGCTTCACCGCATCGAACGTGTGATAAAATCCGCTCGCCCACCGAAAAATGCTGACACGCTGACCGGCGAGCGAGCCGGCAGTCACCTCGCCGTGCAGAATTGGCTGAGGCATCAGCGTTGTGAAAACGTCCGCGCCGCGCGCATCGCTTTGGTGGAGCATTTGCAGAGCAGACCACTCGTTATCAAATAAACTTTGGTCCTGACGATCACGGAGCAATTTCAGAAATGCCAACTCGGTGGGAAAACGCGCGCGCTGTGCAAAGTACACATCCGCAATGTCGCCGTGCGCGAAACAGTTGCCGAGCGCCCAATGGCTGTCGCCAATCGAAACCCAGGACGAAACCTGATACGATTCGGGAGCATTCCAGACGCGGAACGCTTGGTGAAATTTTTGCGCCGAGACAACCGATTCATCCAGGCGAACCGTCGCCCCGCAAAATGAACACACAATGGATCGCGCAAAACGATGGGGCGCGAGTGGCGCGCCGCATTGAGGACACATAATCGCACGTTCCATACCTTGACCATCCCAAGTTCAGAAATGAATTGCGCACTGGTCTTGCGTCGAACGACGTGATAATACAACAATCAATCTTGGCGCGCAAATAGACCTTGATGATTGCGCTACCTTTTGCGCCACATCCATAGTATAATGGCGACCAGCCCACGAGAAAATTGATTATCCATTTTTCGGCAGAGGAGCTAACCTACATGACCCCGACACCGTCCGAGCACCCCGATCAACAACCGGTTGCCACTAGCGTCCACATCACCAACGTCACATTCTCGCCGACCACCCTCAACACCGGCGCAATGCTGAATGTGAGCATCACCGTTTTCAACGACACCGCCGAAATACTCGGCACACAAGAACCCGATCCCGGCTTGGTTTACGACGAGGGCGACACATTTTACACACGCAGTTTTCCCGATGTAAAGAATGCGTTTCGCGTCGGTATTGATTGCGACGGACACGCCGGCATTGACCATCCGTATCGTTGGGGACTAGGCGCACCACTTGCGCCCGGACAATCCGCCACCATCACCGGCACGATTCGGCTCAAGACGGCGCGCGCCATCAATTATTGGGCGGGGCTCGTGTGCGAGCAGTTCGCGTGGTTGCAAGACCGGCAAGGCACGCAAACCATCACCGTCAATGCGCCGGAAGCCGTGACGATCACAAACGCAACCTTGTCACCAACAACACTCCGCGCCGGCGAATTGTTGAACGTGAGCATCACGGTTCACAACGATTCGCCGGAAACCATTCCGACCCAGGAACCCGACCCAGGTTTTGTTTACGATGAGGGAGACACCTTTCGTTCACGCGGTTTCACCGAAACGAATGGCAACGTGCGTGTCGGCATTGATTTTGACGGACGCACCGGCATTGACCACCCGTACCGTTGGGGACTGGGCGCGCCGCTTGCACCCGGCGAAACGCGTACCGTCACCGGCGCGATTCGTTTGCAATCCGCGCGCACAGTGCCGTTCTGGTGTGGTCTTGTCCGTGAACAGGTCGCGTGGTTGCAGGACGGACAAGGCAAGCAAACGATTACAGTTAAACCGGCTGGCTCGCTCACCATCACCGACGTATCATGGGCGCCGACAACCATCAGTGCCGGCGGCTTGCTCAACCTGAGCATCACGGTTCGCAACGATTCGACGGAAACCATTCCGACCCAGGAACCGAACCCAGGTTTTGTTTACGAAGAGTCGGACACGTTTCGCTCACGCGGTTTCACCGAGATCGCCGGCAACGCGCGCGTGGGCATTGATTTTGATGGACGCACCGGCATTGACCATCCATATCGTTGGGGACTGGGCGCACCGCTCGCGCCCGGCGAAACACGCACCGTCACCGGCGCAATCCGCTTGCGGACTCTGCGAACGATTCAGTACTGGACAGGACTCGTGCGCGAGATGGTCGCATGGGTCGAAGATCGGCAAGGCACGCAAGCAATTATTGTGAACACTGGCACGATCCAGGTTACAGACGCGACATTCATGCCAACCGTCATCAGTGCGGGCAAGGTGTTGAACGCCAGCGTTACCGTTCACAACAATTCGCTGGAAACTCTGCACACGCAAACGCCCGACCCAGGATTTGTTTACGACGAGGATGACACATTTCGTTCGCGCGGTTTCACGGAAACGAGCGATGCATTTCGCATCGGCATTGATTTCGATGGACGCGCTGGCATTGACCATCCATATCGTTGGGGACTGGGCGCACCGCTCGCGCCCGGCGAAACACGCACCATCACCGGCGCAATCCGCTTGAACACCGCGCGCACAATTCAGTACTGGGCAGGTCTCGTGCGCGAGCAAGCAATCTGGGTCAGCGATCAACAAGGCGCGCAAACGATTACAGTCTTGCCCGCACCAACCCTCTCGTTCAACGCGACGCCCTCGCTCATCGAGGTGGGCACGACAACGACGTTGCAGTGGAGCGTGACCGACGCACAAACGGTTTCGCTCGATGGTGTGCCGGTCGCGCCCATCGGCTCGCGCGCAGTCGCACCAACGACGACCACAACCCACATCCTGCATGTCGTTCTATTCGATGGTACGACACACGACCCCACGACGACGATAACCGTCGTCTCACCTAAAATCGCGACGTTCACCGCATCGCCCATTTCGATTACGCCTGGTGCATCGGCAACACTCGAATGGCACACCCAGGACGCGATGCTGGTCACCTTGGATGGCGAAACTGTGCCAACGTCCGGCTCGCAGGTTGTCACGCCGACGCAAACGACCGAATATATTTTGCACATCGTCTTTGCCGATGGCATCGCAAAAAAATTACGCGCGATTCTAACGGTCGCACAGTACGGACTGACGGCCATGTTGCAATTTGAACGTCTGCCTTTTTTGCGCCAGACCAATCGCACCGGCGGACAATCGAGTTACGACCGCACCGGCGGCAATGTAGATTTCAGCAATTATCTCGGCACCGACACACGCGGCGATGTGATCCTGTGCGATCTCAAAGGAGCCGGCACGATTTATCGTCTGTGGGTCACCGGGTTTAATCGCGATGCGGCGCGTCTGAAATTTTATTTCGATGGCGAGACCACGCCGCGCGTGGACATGTTGATGAACGATTTATTCGTGGGCACGCGCACGCCGTTTCTCGCGCCGCTTATCGGCGATGACACCGCGTCGAGCGGCGGATATTATTGCTATCTGCCGATGCCTTTTGCCAACAGCGTTCGCATTACGGCGAGCGGCGTGAGTGGCACAAATTTTTATTACAACGTTAATTATCAGTTATACCCGCCGGACACGCTCATTCAAACCTGGACAGGCGCGGAAGACAGTTCGGCGGTGCGTGCCTTGTGGGCGCGGGCAACCCAGGATCCAAAAAGCGATACGGGCAACCTGACCGCGACGGGCATGATCAACCTGGACATCAGCGCGAGCAAAACCATGTTCGAGTTGGATGGTCCGCGTTCCATCTCTTCGATCAAACTGCGCGTACCCGGCGTCATCGCGCGCCCCGCCTCGGACGTGTGGGACATTTTGAACGGAACCTGGATTCGCATTTACTGGGATGGCGAAACGAATCCCAGTGTGTCCGCACCGATTGGCTCGTTCTTTGGCGTGGGACAGTTTGGCACCTATCGCGCGAGATCGCTGGCGGCAGGCATAGACGACACGAACGCGTTGTACATTTATTTTCCGATGCCGTTTGAAAAACACGCGCGTATCGAATTGTTCAACTCGCGCGGTGTGCAACTCAACGGCATCAGTTACGAAATCAAACACAAACCATTCACGCAATCGTTCACCGAGGTTGGCTATTTCAAAACCCAGTTCAACGATCAGTTCCACACTGGCGGCGACAACACCGACGCAACGATTCTCGATGTGGAAGGCACGGGACACTTTGTCGGCGTGATGCTGTCTGTGCTTAGCGAAGCGAATCGGCTGTTCCTCGAAGGTGACGAACGCATTTACGTTGACGACAGTCGCACGCCTCAGGTGCAAGGCACCGGCATGGAAGATTTTTTCAACGGCGGCTGGTATTTTCGCGGCGGCACTTTTTCGCTTCCCGTGCATGGCAACACGTCCGACATTCGCGACGGTAGTTTTGAACGGATTGCGATGTACCGTTTGTTTCTCGGCGACGCCATCACATTCAACAAACATCTCACCATCGGCATCGAGCATGGACAAATCAACGATGTGTCCGCTCAAGTGTGGGCGTTGGCGTACTATTATCATCAACGCTCGCCGCGCGCCGTGCTAACCGACACGCTCAACGTGGGCAACGCCACGAGCGAACAGCGCCACGCGTACGCCATTAACAATGCAACGTGGAGCGGCACACAAACGTATGCGTACGAAGGCGTACATACCGAGGCGATTAGCGACACCGGACGCGCACACAAGGGGGCTAGCGAATTTGTGATGACGCTCAACCCGGCGAACGAGGGCGTGATTCTACGGCGACGATTCGATTATAGCGTCGGTAATCAAAACGCGGATGTCTATGTGGATGGCGCGCGCGTGGGAGCGTGGCACTGCGCGGGGCGCAACTCGGCACGCTGGCGTGATGATGATTTTATGATTCCCAGTGCATTGACCAAAGGAAAAAATCAAATCACGCTTCGCGTCGTGTTCGTTTCGTCGGATCGTGATTGGAACGAGTTCACGTACACCGCGTACTGTTTGCTCAACCCATAAAGCAAAAAATCCTGGTCTATTTTCACAGACCAGGATTTTTTTAGCATCGTGAATTAGCGCAAACGAATTTGAGCGTGGAGTGGGCTGAATTGCAACCGAGTCTCCTTTTCTACAGGCGACCTTTTGCGCACATGATTTCGCCGACACGATCACGCACACATCTACGAAAAATGCCTTTGACAAAATGAGCTATTGAGAATATGATTGCGTCTGGTTTCAAACAAGGTCTCAAGTCATCATCGTTCGAGTAAGCATTCGCCGACTTGGTTCTCCATTCACATGTCAATCTCAAGGGTTTAATTTTATGCCTTTATCAAAACGTACTCTCCGGATTCTGGGCTGGCTCGGCATTTTTGTTTTGATGCTCGTCTATTTGACTCTCGCCGCGTGCGGTGGCACGCCCACGAGCGCGCCCACTGCCACCACTTTGCCGACCAATCCGCCGCCCACCCCATCGAGCACCGCCACGCTCACACCATCGCCAACCAACACAGCCACCGTCACACCTTTGCCGACCCTGAGTCCGCTCGTGTTTCCCACGCCACCAGCCGGTGGCTTGCCGCTCGTCGTGCCATCGAACGCCGAACGAAGCGGTTGGTTTTCCAGTCGCGATCTCACCCCGCACTGGCGTGATCGCAATTTGGCAACCGGTTTTTCGCAAGGGCAAACCTTTGTCAGCGTCATTCAATTCGATTTAAATAACGTGACCTTTGGCTCCAAAGTCTTGTTCGCCGTGCTCGAACTGACCGGGCGCGATGCGAGCACCCTGGGCACTGCCGGCGAATGGTCGGTGGATTTGATTGACTCGTCCACACTGTTGGGCGACGCGCCAAGTTTCAACAGCATTCAACAAACCAGGTCGTTGACCACGATTGGCAACGCGATGCCGGCGCAAACCCTGGGCACCGGCATCAAGAAACGTCTCGTGTTCCAACCGGCGCAATACAACTTGCTCGAAAAACAAATTGACCAGGGCAGAATCGCGATTCGTGTGCGCGGACCATCCTCTGGCAGTGACAGCGTGTTCGGCTGGGATGGTGGTCCAGGTCCCGCCGAGCCGACCTTGTATTTGGTCGTGATGCCCGCGCCGCTCGTCGTCGTCACCAACACGCCAACACCGGTAGATATTTTTGCCGCCGCCACTCGCGTTGTCCAACAAACCGCACAGGCGCGCGCGATAGGCACGCCCACACCGCCCTCGCGCAACGTCATCACAGCAACTCCCGCACAAGCCGGCGGCGACTATGTAATTTACACCGCCGTGCCAACGGCGTCGAATTCACGCGATGCCACTGCAACCACACTCTATGCCACCGCCGTCGCGGTGACGACCGGCACATTCACACCGATTC
>CAZPIR010000014.1:10256-20973 GCA_964586085.1 uncultured Anaerolineaceae bacterium
GTCAAACCCGCCGCCCGTATCGCCGCTGAGCACACCGATTCCACCGAACTGGGTCACGGAGACCCCACGCCCCTTGCTCATCCCGTTGAAAAATTTAACGCCGGTCCCCAGTCCCACGCCAACACTCGTCGTGCCGACCACTTTGCAGTACGCCGCGATGCCTCTGCCGGCAGGGCTGTTCAACAAGATCATGTTCCTTGAAGGTCCGCGCGAAAAACCAAATGTGTGGATCATGGACCCGGATGGCACGAACGTCCAACTGGTCACGGATCGGCGTGTGTACGAAATTGCGCGCGCGCGCGATACGATCGGCTCGAACACGTACAGCATCTATCATGCGTACAATGCACTCGACGCCGGCGGCAAGTTGCAAATCTGGGCACAAGACATGAATTATCCTTACGGCTTGCCCTTCCAGTTGTCGTACCTTCGCGGGAATTCGTTTGCCTTTGCGCCGGCATGGTCACCCGATGGAACACTGGTCGCCTTCACGAGCAGTGAAACCGGCAAACAGGAAATCTTTATTCACAACTTTAACCCTGAACGCAAAAATTTGTACTGGAAGCAACTTACCCAGTCGAGCAATGACATTACGCGTAACTGGAATCAATTCCCCTCGTGGTCGCCCGATGGCACCAAGATCGTCTACTCGTCCGACCAGGGACACAGCGGCTTGTTCTCGGAAATCTGGATCATGGATGCCGATGGCAACAATCCGTACAGCATCGGCAACGGCTCGTGGGACACGTGGCAACCTGTCTGGGTCAAGTGGAAACAGTAACAAAAAATTTGGCAACCAAAAAACAGCGACGACCGAATCAGGTCGTCGCTGTTTCATTTATCGTGGTACTTGGGTTGGTCGCCGCAAAATTTGTTGAATCATCCAGCCGAATGATTTCGGCTCGCGATCCATATCTTCTTGCAGTAACTCGATGCGCCGCCACACGAGTTGTTGTTCTTCCGAGTCAAGATATTGGTCGAGCGTTTGCTCCAGCAGAACCGTGTTGTCATAGAGCGCGGTGAACACTTGCCAATTGTGGCCGGCGAGTTTGGCAATGTACTCACGGTCAATTTGGTCTTCGCCTTCGCCGCGCGCCACGCGATGATCGAGCAACAAGGCAACCACGTCCTGGAAATCTTTTTCTTCCATTTTCACGCGCGACATTTTGATGAGCAGTAAATCCGCCAGCGTCACCGTTGGCGTGGCAAGGTCGAGACGCGATGTGAGGTCGCCAAACGCAAACACGGGATCACACAATTCGATTGGCGCGCCCTCTTTTTCAAAGAGCCACGACTTGCGCGTTTTCGCACCCACCGTGCAACCGCGCGCCATCAACAATTGCGCGAGCGCTTCAAACTCGTCGCGCGGCGCGACAAAATCCAAATCGAGAAAACTGCGCTGGAGCGGCGCATGTGTTTCGATGCTGGGACAGGTCATCAACGTTGCCACACCCGCAATCACACGCAAGGTCAATTTCTGTTCCGTCGCCGCGTCCACCAATTCACGCGCAAGTGCGACGAATTGTTCGTTAGTTGGTTGCGTCATAACTTGCTTGCCACCGCTTCTGCCATGTCCATCGTCGTGCTCTGGCCGCCCATGTCGTACGTGCGCGCCTTGCCCTCGACAATCACAGCGGCAATCGCACTTTCAAGGCGCGTCGCTTTATCTTTTTCACCGAGCCAATCGAGCATCAGCTTGGCGGCGAGGAATGTCGCAAGCGGGTTGACCTTGTTTTGTCCGGCGTATTTGGGCGCCGAGCCATGCGACGGTTCGAACACCGCGAAATTTTTACCGATGTTGCCACTCGCCGCAAAACCCAACCCGCCAACTAACTGCGCGCACAAATCCGACACAATGTCGCCGAACATGTTGCTCGTCACAATCACGCCGTACTGTTGCGGATTTTTCACGAGCCACATCATAATCGCGTCCACATTCGCTTCCCACAATTCGATCTTGGGGAAATCTTTCGCGACCTCACGTGCGACGCGTGTCATCAAGCCGCTGGTCTCGCGCAGAACGTTTGGTTTTTCGACAAGCGTGACATTCGGATAATTATATTTTTGCGCGTACTCGAATGCCGCACGCACGATGCGTTCCGAACCGCGCCGGGTGATGATGCGTGCCGAGAATGCGATATCCTGGGACGGCATGTCCTTGAACGCGCGCATCCCGCTCGACGCTTCGAGCGCGTGACGCAAATCGTCGGGCAAGGGATAAAACTCGACGCCGACGTAGAGACCTTCGGTGTTTTCGCGGAACACCACCAGGTCAATGTCGTCGCGATAATTCAAGGGATTGCCACGATAGGCTTTGCACGGACGCAGATTCGTGTACAGGTCGAACATCTGGCGCAGGCGCACAATCGGACTGCGATACACGAGTCCCTTGCCGCGCAAATTCGGCGCGAGTTCGGCTTCGGCTTCTTCTTTGGGTTTCGAGGTAATCGCGCCAAAGAGCGAACAATGCGACGATTTCAAAATATCAATCGTGCGTTGTGGCAGTGCCTCGCCCTCACTGCACCAAAATTCCCAGCCAATGTCGGCGTGCGTGTACTCGGCGTCCAGCTTGAGCGCGCCAAGCACGACCTTTGCCGCGTCCATCACATCGTTGCCAATCCCGTCCCCGGGCATCCATGCGATTCGATACATTAAAAATCACTCCTCTAGAATTTTGGATCCGTCTCTTGCCCTAACACCGCGCCGATAAAAAAACCACCCAACGCACCGGCAATAGACAGGAGCATCCACGGCGAGAACGAAGCCGGGCGCAGATAATCGTAATACACCGATGTGCCAACCACAAAGCCAACCATGCCCACCAACGCGCCCCACGCGGCAGTTCGTACCGTGCGACTGTTCAGCGCGGCTAACACCGCGCCCGTCAACAAACCGGCAAGCCCAAACGCAAACCACGAACCGATGGACACCAATCGCCCCGCCAGCAAACCCAGGAACATGGTCGCCGCACTGGCAAACGCAAAAACAAGTGTCGCGCGCAAAGAACGTTTAGCCAGACCCAAGGCGGCTCCGCCCAGCGCGCCCATCAAAAAACCGGCGTACGGAATCGCGGCTTGTTCGACCTGAACAATTGGTGATACGATTACACCGGCAATACCATACCCCAACAACCCTGCGACCATCATCAACACGGCATGTCGGACCGGCGACAACGTTATTTCATTCGTCTGATTTTCCAACGCGTCCATCCTGTTACCTAATCGCCGCCGCTTTTGATTTCCGGCATCGGCAAATGTTCCGTGCCTAATTTTTTGCGGAGCATCTGAATCAAGCCGCCGGTTTCGACAATCGTCAGCAACGATGGCGAGAGCGCAGGGAAATCGAACGCGCCGCTCGCGCAGTGAATCGTGTGCGCATCGAGATCAATCTCGATGGTCTCGCCGTTTTGAATTGCTTCGACGGCGGGCGCGCACGCAATTGGCACGAGACCGTTGTTGACCAGGTTGCGAAAGTGAATGCGCGCAAACGATTTGGCGATGATGGCGGTGACGCCGGCATATTTCAAACACGTTGCGGCTTGCTCGCGCGATGAACCGTTGCCCCAGTTTTTGCCGGCGACGATAATATCGCCCGGCTGAACATTCGACACAAAACTGGGATCCAAATCTTCGAGCGCGTGTTTCGCCTGCTCTTTGGGATCGGTGATGGTGTAGGTGTACTTGCCGGGAAAAATCACGTCCGTGTTTACATCATCGCCGTACTTCCAAACTCGACCGCGTAATTTCATTCGTGCTTTGCTCCCTCTCGCTTGGGCTGACGAAAAAACAACCAGCCGATCGCCGCATTCACAAAACGCAAAATAAAAAAGATCACACGCGCGGGATACAATTTCCACCGCGCAAAATCAATGCGTCGTTCGACCGGCGCGGCATCGGCAAGCGCGTCCGCGATGATTTGCCGATGCAAAGGTTCGAGCGTGCGCGGCAAACGCGTCACCTCACACCAATTCAAGCCAGTCACTTCAAAACCAAAATGTTTTGCTTTGCCGCCAATCACGTGCCCGCGAAATGCATACGTCAATTGATCGCCGCGTCCGTACACCGATTGATGCAAATACTGCCCCACCAATTTTTCGGCGACGATATCGTAACCCACTTCTTCAGAAGTTTCGCGGACTGCCGCATGGGCGGGGACTTCGATTTTTTCAATGCCGCCGCCGGGCAAGTCCCATAAAAAGAAAATCTCGCGGCGCAACAGCAACACTTGTCTGCGATCTTTTGACAAGACTACCGCCATTGCGCCACGTCGAGTGATGTGAGATTGATTAGACACGCGCGGCATTATGCCACAACCCGGCATGAACGTCAAAGCAATCACACAGCCACAAACAAGCCCGTTGCCTTGGTGATTTCAAACGCACCGTGTCGCGTGATGTGGTCGGTGATCGCGTGGCGCAAAATTTCTTCGCCCGCCGCACCAACCACCGTTGCACCCATAAACCCGGACATGACATACGCGACGAGCGGCTCGACCTCGGTCACCACCAACTTGTCCGGATAATCGAAACGTTCGACGCGCGAAAACGATTGTTTGATCTGCGCCGTGCCATTTTCAAGTGTGAATTGTTTGAACGCGAGCGGCGACGCAACGCCAAAAAGGTTTGCGGTGAATTGAAACAACTCGCGATGATGCTGTTCGCCATTCGTCGCCGCAAAAAATTTTCCGTGCGGACGCAGAACGCGTTTGAACTCGGCGAGCGCACGCGCCACATCGGGCACGTGGTAGAGCATGTGATTCGCGATCACGGCATCGAACACGCCCCACTCGCACGCAACGGCTTGCGCGTCCATCACCGCAAATCGCGCGCATGGCACAACGGCGCGTGTCGTTTCGATCATGCCCGCCGAATAATCCGTGAGCGTGATCTGCCACGATGCGGGGATGCGCGTGGCATTCTCGCGCCAGAGCGCGCCGGTGCCGCACCCGATTTCGAGCACGCGCGCGTTCGCCGGCAAATCGAGATGATCGAAATACCAATCGAACCAGCGGCGCGGTGCGGTGCTGAAACGCTCGTGCAAGGATGCACGCGTCGCGAGATTGTTGCTCGCGCGATATTGATCGCGCACGTAACTTGGATCACTGAGATTCATGCAAACCTCGTTTCGCTTCGACGGGATTCCCCCAACTCACCATGTCCACGCCGGAATTTTTCACAAAATCAATATCGAATTTCCACAAATCGGCAAGTACAACCGCAACACCCATCGCGTGCATCTCTTGCACATCGCCGGGACGCATGATGCCGTACGAGAGTGGTACGCAATCCGCGCCCATCGCGCGCACGAGTCCAGGCAAATCAATCAGGCGACCACGAATCAAGGGACGCGTGGCAATTTCGGGATGCGCGCGCTTGACGCGTTGCAACTCGCCGTGATCCCAGGCAATGAGCATAACCTGATTCGCCGTGTCGGTCTGTTCGATCAAACGCACAACCTCATCCGCTAATTTATTTTCCGGCGTTGAACTCGTCTTGAGGTCGAGCGCGAGACACGCCTGCACGTCGCGCGCCCAGGTGAGCACGTCCTGCAATTTCGGCAACAATTCATTCGCAATGCGAACCTCGGTCAACTCGTTCCAGGTCACATCGCAACACTCGCGTCCATCCGGCAACGTCGAGTGGTGATGCAGAAACGCCACACCATCCGCGCTCAACTGCACATCCACTTCGAGGAAATCCGCGCCGCTTGCATGACCCAGGTTCAACGCGCGCCACGAATTTTCCGGCGCAAGTTTTTCCGCGCCGCGATGCGCTTCGATCAACACGCGACCGGTGATAGATTTCAAAAGTGGTTTTATCATTTCATCACATATTTGAGAACTTGGGTGCGCGCCACAACCCAGAGATTGTTTTTATCGTCGAACGTCATCGCCGACACACCGCTGTCCACCGGATACATTTCGATGTATCGTCCATCGGGCGCAAACACATTCACGCCGCGCGCATCGGCAACATGCACGCGACCCTGATCGTCCACGGCAATCGCGCGCGGCGAAGCGAGTTGTCCCGACAAATTGCCACGACTGCCAAAACGATTGATGAATTTTCCGTCCGACGAAAAAGCAAACACCACGTGCTCGGCGTTGCTGGCAAGGATAAACATGTTGCCCTGCCCGTCCACCGCGATGCGCGCATCAAGTTCCGCGAAACCGCTGAGACTGCTGATTGGTCCGCGCCAAACCTGGGTCACTTTGCCATCCGCGTCAAAACGCACCAGGTCTTCGCGATGTCCCTGAATCGAAGTAATCAATCCTTCGCGTTGCTCGTACCACATCGCCAGAATTCCACCGTCGGGTGTCGTCGCAATGTGCCCGAAACGATTGCCGCCGGTGTACTCGACCGGACCGAGCGCCTTGAACGTTGCGCTGTCGAAACGGAAAATCGCGCCGCCCTGCGCCACGTTCACACGCCCGCGCCGGTCGGATGCAAGCGCAAACACCGGCAGTTTGCCCTCGACCAAGCCCACCGAAATAAATTTGCCGGTCGCATCAAATTTTTGCACGCGCCCGCCGGTGTAATCGGCGACGAAAATGTTGCCTTCGGGGTCAAGCGTGATGTTGCGTGCATCGGTGAACATACCGGGTCCCGAACCATTGCTTCCGAATTTGAGCGCGAGATTCATAAACGCCGGTGTCGGCGTGGGCGAGGGAATGCGCGTCGCGGTTGGCGCCGGCGTCGTCGTCGCGGTGCGCGTGGGTGTCAGCGTACGCGTCGGCGTGGGCGCAAAAGGATTGAGCGCGACAATGATACTTCCCGGCACAAAAAACAATGGCACAAACATCGGTCCGAAAAACAACAGCCCGATGACGGCGAGGATGCAACCAAGCGTGCGATTAGTTTTCTTGGGAGCGCTCGGCAAGGTCACGGCACTCGTCGTCACCACCGTCGCACCGACCTGAACAGGTGTGCCGCGTTCGAGCGCTTCAACCGCCTCTTTGGCTTCTTTCAAGCCGACCCCGAACACCTCGCGATAAATTTTGATCGCCTCGATTTTTTTGCCCGCCCGAATCAACCGCGCCATTTCTTTTAAACGCACGGATTGCCCCGCCAGTTGCGTCAAATCGAACGCATCAGGCGCGGACACATTCACGCGCAACGTTTCCGGTACGATCACCGAATTTTTGCAATATGGGCATATAATAGTGAGGTCTGCTCCGCCATCGTAATCGAGCGGCGCGGCACACTTGGGACAATTAAACGTTTCCGACATTTTGTATCCTCGTGGTTAAATCAGTTGAATCGCAATGCCGACTAGTCATCATCAATCGCACTCATCGCGACGCCTTGCCAACCCGGCGTTTTGGCGTGCGCGAAATTTGGAACGAGACTGCTTGTCTCAGCGTCTATTCAAAAAATAGGAGGAACGCATGAATCACAATTTATTTTGGCATAGTGTCGGGGTTGCTGTCACCTTGTTTGCATTGGCGGCGTGCACATCACCGACGCCAACCGCTACGCCGGTGCCGTCACCCATACCCACGCGTCAACCCGTTGCGACGATAATAAACGTGCCTGCCAACGCGCCGACGAATGTGCCAGCACGACAACCACTGGCGCCAGCGGCAAGCATTCCGGCAAGCACATCCACACCTTCGCCGTACAGTCCCGCGCCCGGCGATGAAAAGTTGCAACGCGCAAACGTGTTGCTCGATGCAAAAAATATCATTTCCACTAAAAGCATTCCGCCACAAATTTCTTTGCGCGTCAGCGGCGCGTTGCCCACCCCGTGTCACAAGTTGCGCATCCAGATCGCCGCGCCGAACACTCAAAACGAAATTCGCGCGAGCGTATACTCGGTCGTTGATTCGTCCGCAATGTGCGTGCAGATGATTACACCGTTCGACGCGAGTATGCCGCTGGAAAATTTAAGCCGCGGCACGTACTCGATGTGGGTGAACGATCAACCAATCGGGCAAGTTACAATGCCGTGAGTGGTTCAGCTTTTACCCTGACTCGCTCCGAGTTCGCCTGACTCGGCAATCACTCGATTGCCCCAGGCAATTTGGCGCGACTGCAAACCGTTGCGTGTGTGCAAGCGCATCTGCCCAATCAAATCGAGTGCGTCGGATTCGGCGTAACCGCGCCAACGCAGTAATGCGAAGGCGAGCATCCCCGTGCGATGAATCCCGGCAGAACAGTGAATCAAAATCGCTTCGCCTTCGTCGAGCCGATGCGACAAAACTGGCAATGCCGCGCGCAACATACTGTCTGCATCGCCGCGTGGCGCATCACCGTTACGCAACGGCAACCACGACCAGGCAAGGCCGGCTTGTTGCACCAACTCGCCGACGAGTGGTGCGCCTTCCGATTCGCAAAGCAGTGTCACTACGCGCTGAACACCCAACGAGGCGAGCCGTGTCGAATCGTGACGACCAATGCGATGGGTCAGCGCAAGTTTGCCCGTGCCGATGGAAATCCAATGCAGATTAATCAAGGATTATGCCTCACACTGGCCCGCGACAAGTTTTACAATGCACGCCAATCCGCGTTCGGTTTGTCCGGGTTTGAGCACCCAACGTTTGTCCTCGCGCTTGGGTCGCTCGCACGCCACGCATAACGTTTGCGAAAGCGCGTCATAGTACTGCACATCGCCGCTCGCGCCGGCAAACAACGCATCCACCACATCCAACTCGCGCAAATACCGAACCAGGTCGTCTTCGGTGGCAAGTCGCTCCGGATTCCCCGGGTCGTTTACATCGCCGATCAAACCAATCCACACCACACGCCCATCGCTCGCCAAGCCGATGGAGGACAATGCCGTCGGTGCGCCGAGCGTGTACAGCGTTTCGTCGCTGTTCGAGGTGCGACCCGGCGGCGGATGTTTGAGCGGGACACGCGCGCGATTTTTCAAAACGTATGGCACAGAAAAGCCGCACGTGCTGGAATCGAGAAATTGCAAATCGTCCGGGTGAATTTGATTTTGCACGATGCGCAGGTCACGAATCTCGATGCGCGCGTGCGCGTGTTGCAGGAAAAACGCAAACGTGCCGTTCAACGGTGCCCACTCGCGTTGGAGAAGTGCGCGTTGTGGCTGCGGCTTGGTCAAGAGTTGGCCGTTTTCGACAAGGGGATTGATGAGCGTGCCAGATTCGCCGGCATTAAAGTATGCGACGCCGCCGGGATGTCGCGCGATTGCCTCGCGCACGGTTAGCCCCGGATGCGGCGCCAGTTTTTTCCACGGTTCGACCTGGACATAGTACGGCGCCATCGTCGTCGCAAAAAAATCGCGCGCCATCGTTTCGTGCGAAATGAGCAATTCCATCCGCATCGCTTGCGGATGCCATGTCAGCGCGTGCCCAATCGGGTAGGATTCGCCACGCCCATCGCGCCGCGCGAGCGGAATCAATTCGTAGTTGAGCAAACTCACGCTTACTCGGAAACAGAGAGGATGTTTGACATTGCGGCATCTTGGGACAAGAGAAATTTGGCATAACGCCGGTCGGTTTTGCCAATGTGTGCAATGATCCAGGCAAAGGTATCGTTCAACGCTTTGCGAAACGCAAGTTCATCGCTGGATTCGATCAAGGGCTTCCAATCGCGGATGGCTTGTTTGAAATTCGCGTGGAGTTTTTTGTGCTCGTCGAGTTGAGGATAGGCGATTTCCGCCAAAAATTTTTCCTCGTTCGCAAAATGCTCATCTACATAATTCGCCAGTGTGTCGACAAAGTACTGGCGTACCTCGTCGCGCTTGCCCTCGTTGAGAAGCGTGTGAACTCGATTGAACATGTCCACGAGCTTGACGTGTTCCTGGTCAATCGCATCGATGCCGAGTTTAAACTCGGCATCGAAATTGAAAAGCGGTTTGGTCATATTATCCTCGACGGTGACGCGTCGCCGCGCGAATAATCCGTTTGATAAAACCATGATGCCCTTCGGGATGTTGCATCAAGATAAAATCCGCGCTACCCAATTCATCCGGCGGAAAAAAGATGCCGCAGTTCGGATTGATTTCGAGCAGATACAAATCGCCGCGCATGTCCATGCGCAAATCGCATCGTCCGTACCCCGAGCCGTTCAACGCGACAAACAATTGCTTGGACACGGCTTGCAAACGCGCCGCCAACACCGGGTCGCCGCATGGCACGCATTGCATCGCATCATAGTCAATCCATTTCAAATCGTAATGCTTGAACGATTCGCCCTCCGGAAAAAGAAATTCGGCGGGCAGATATGCAAACGGCTCGCTGGGGTCGTCGGCGTTCTCGACGATGAGCACATCAAACTCGCGCCCTATGATAAATTCTTCGATCAACGCACCGCCATAATCGGCAAGCATCCGACGGACCTGGACATCTAACTGCTCGACCGTTTCGACAAGCGATTTTTTGAACAGACCAACACTGCTGTGTCCATTCGGATGTTTGACGATCAACGGCAAGTGCAATTGATTTGCGGCGTCCTCAATTTGCTGTTCGCTCGTCACGAAAAGAAAACGCGGCGTGGGCGCGCCAACTCGTTCGCACGCGCGTTTCATCTCCTCGCGCGAGGGGTCGTAAAAATCGGAGCGCGCGCCGGTAAAAGCGAGGTTGAACTGTTCGAGAGTATGCACAACCTCAATGCCGGCTTCATCATCATCCGCGCCGCCATCGCACAAATTGATGAACACATCGAATTGATCTTCTGCCAACGCGCGAATCTGATCGAACACGGTGGCTTTGGAAATCCAATGCACCGGCGCATCCCATTCCTGAAAATAGG
>CAZPIR010000015.1:0-2773 GCA_964586085.1 uncultured Anaerolineaceae bacterium
TCGTGAATCGCATAATCGGTTGCCTTGAACGCATCGCTCATCCACGCGCGTTCGGCGAGTGCGCGGAATGCTTCGAAACCGACAATCGTGCTTTTTGAATCCGGGTGAAAGATGAAAAAATCGTCATCGTGTGTCATGATGTCGAACAGACGTGTCTTGTTTTTCGTCAACGCCCAACCAATCGCATCGTGGATGACTTGGACGACGATGGCTCGTTCGCTTTCGACTTGGAGTGTCATTTGTTTTTCCTTTTGGGGTTGGCGCGCAAAACTTTGCGCATCGGTTGATAAGGAAATCCCGATCCTTGAAAACTGGGACCGATTCGCACGCCGGTCGAGCGTCGGTATCCTAACGCGATGTAAAATGGAATGGCATACAACGTTGCCAGTAAACGAATCACGGTCGCGCCCCGGCGTAGACACGCATTCTCAAAGCGCGCAACCAACTTGCGCCCGATGCCTTGCCGCTGATAACTTTTCTTGACGAACAAACTTTGCAGGACGATTCTTGCCCCATCTTTTCTGCCGCCGCGCAACACGCCGACAATTTTGCCGTTGTCTTCGGCAACCAGAATCATCGGCGCGCGAAGAATTTGCGCGATGGCATCGCGGTGGGCTTGCTGGCGTGACCGGGCAAAATGAAACGGACCCAACAATTTGGCGCGTTCCTGAATCGGCGCAAAAGCAAGATTGAATTCAGAGTAGGTGTCGGCGATGAGCACGCCCACTCTGGGTGCATCGGTCTTGCGATAAGGTCGGATGGTGATCATGGCTTTACCCTAACAGCAATTGGCGCAATGTGGAAGAGCTTGTCTTTGCTCTGGACTTGATTAACGAATCGTTGCGTCAAAATAAAAATGGCACAAACATTTTGGTTCGTTCGATGTACGCTTGGTACGCCGAACCGAAAAAGCGGCTGTTCTCGCGCTCTTCGACTTTTGCCGTCGCGATTAGAAAACTCGTTGCGAGTAAAGCTAGGATTCCGCCTACGAGTGACGGCAGTTTAAAAAACATGCCCCACGTCAGAAATAGCAGAGAACTGTAAAGCGGATGACGAATGTACTTGTACGCGCCGACCTCGACGAGCGTGGTGGTTTTCTCAAACGCGAGCGTCGCCGCGTCGTCCTGGCGCGATTGATCTGGTTTGCCGATGGCGCGCAGTAAGCGCACGCCTTCGACCACCAGAATCAGCGAAACAATCAGCAATGCCCACGCAACAAGTTGATGTGGCGCGAGCGGGTCGGTAAACCAGAAATCCACGTTTAGCAAAAACAAACCGAGCATTGCTTCCCACGCGAAAAAACGATACAAGCCGTGCGCGCGCGCACGCAACGATTCGTGTGAAATGTAGACCAACCCGGCGGACGCAATCACAAAGACGATGAGTTTGATCGGCATTTACTTTTTCCCAATTGCGATGAGAATCGTCGCGCTGTGAAAACCGATGGTGCATACTCGCGCGCGGAGTTCCTCGCCGCGCGCACACAACGCAAGCGCGTTCGGCAAACTCTGCGCGCGTTCGCCGTACAGGTCAATTGCGGCGTCGAGGCGTTTGCGGTTTTCTGCATCGAACGGGTCGCGTGCCAGGTCGGCGTAATCGTAAAACCGGCAATCGCGTAAAATTAATTTGGCAACCAGGTCGAGAATGTGCTGGCGCGTGAAGGTTTCGCGATGCAGATTGCCGAGCGCGGTGTCAATCGCCGCCCACCAGTGATGCAAGTAAACGTGCGTGAGTTGTGTTTCGGTTTGGTGGTCGCAAAACATTTCGGCGACGACGAAATGTCCGCCCGGTTTCAACACGCGGCGCATCTCGGTGAACGCTTGTGCTAGATTTTCCAAATGGTGCAGAGAGTACGCGATGTTCACCGTGTCGAAACTCGCATCCGGAAAATCCAGGTGTGCCGCATCCATTGTTTGGAAATGAATGTTCGCTGGCGTAAAATTTTTGCGCGCGACCTCGAGTGCGCGCGCATTCGTGTCCACGCCGATAATTTCGGTGTACTCGCGCAGGTGTTCGCTCAGAATGCCGACAAAATTACCGTTGCCGGTTGCCACGTCGAGCACGCGCCCGCCGGCAAGATTACCAAATGCTTGTTGAAGTGTGTTCATCTTCGTTTTCGAAATTGGCTTACAGAGTTTTGGATTTCCGTGAGATGGCGATCGAGGCGAGTCCCAGCACGAGAAAAGCAATCGTGCCAGCCGTTGAGTACTCGCCACCGCCAAACACGAACATGGCGATCGCGACTGCGATCAGGATCAACCCAACAATCAAACGCGAGGTGTCCATCCAATCCCCCTTGGGTTCAATCGGTTACGCCAACACATCCTTGAGCGGTTTGTATTCGTTTCGCAAAATCGAATAGATCAGCGCGTCCCGGTTGCGCCCGCGATGGAACACCGCTTGACGCAACGTGCCTTCCAACGTAAAGCCGCATTTTTCGAGTACACGCCGCGAACCGACATTGTCCGACAAAATCATCGCTTGCACTCGATCAATGCTTCGCGTTTCAAAGAGGAACGGCACAAAGAGCGACACCGCTTCGGTGGTGTACCCCTTGCCCCAGTTTTCCGGTTGATAGAGCCGATACCCAATTTCAAGCGCGTTGAGCATACCGGCGTTTTTGTAGAAATTGACCTGACCCAGGATGGCGTTGGCGTGATCGGTGATGATGAGCGAGCCGTGCTCGTCGCCCCACCAACCCGTGTCGCGGAAACGTTTAAGGTCGAGCGCTTCAGAAATCAAGTGCAGGGGCCAATAGTCGCACATGTTGCGG
>CAZPIR010000015.1:2783-4255 GCA_964586085.1 uncultured Anaerolineaceae bacterium
GTTGCGGATGTCGGCGCGCAGTTCGGACAAACGAGGAAAATCGGATTCGCGTACGGCGCGCAGTACGAGGCGTTGACTGGTGAGCATCTCATCCTCCTTGGGATGATATTGCAACAACTGGCTTGATCGAGCGATCAAGCCAGTTGTTATGCTAAACCCGATTTGCAATTTTGTCCAATTCGCGACCGGCGAATTTATTTGAGCAGAACTGGGTTGAGTGAGAGCGCAATGCTCTTGCCGGCTTGAACAGGTTGCCAGGCCAATGAGCCATTGGCTTGAGGAACCACACTCGTCATTTGCGATACGCCGGTCGGCACGGTGTAATTGCCCGCGCCCCACGCGACGTGCTTGACTGCGCCGGTTTGGGTCGTGATCTTGTACGCATTGATCCCGCGTGCGTTCGCCGAAATTGTTTCGACGCGCGTGAATGGCACAAGCTCGCTCGTCAACAACTTGAACGTGTAGAGCGACGGTTGCGGATTGGCTTTTTCGGTGCGGATGCCGTACGCGCTCCAGGTTCCGGCAGTGTCGCTGTTTGTGATGTACGTGTGCCACATTACGAACGCATCGCCGTGTCCATACGCCGACACGATGCGCCGAAAAATGTCGGCGGCTTGCGTCTCGGTGCTGTTTGGATAATTGGTGCGAATCGTCAACTTGGGATTCGACGTTACGCCGGTTTCCGTGCACCAGACCGGCTTTTTATCCAAACCCAGTTTTTTTAACTGCTCTTGAAATTTAGGACGCAACAGCGTGAATTGTTCCCAGCCATTATAATAGTGATAGTTCACAAGGTCGAACCAATCCTTGCCGCCGGTTTCGAGCACGCCGGGTAACCACGTGTTCCAGCCGTAATCGTCCAGCCCGGGTAAGGCCGTCAACAGAATCACCGCATCGGGATCGTGTTTGCGAATGAGCGCGGCGGCTTGGGCGAGAAACACACCTTGCTCGCGCGGGCTGTACCCATCGAGCGGGTGCGCGGCGGGCAATTTTTCTTCACCCTCCAATTGTTTTCCAGTTTGCGATCCTGGGTCGGCGGCGCGCCAAAACGCCATCTCGTTCCCGATCTCCCAGTATTTCACGTACGGCGCGTACCGCTTGACGACCGTCTCGACGTAATCCGTTGCTTCGACGCCCATCTTTTTTTGAAACTGTTGTGGACTCGTTGCCCAGGGTGGCGTGGGCGAAGCATACTGCATTCGGAAAAGTGTGACGATGGGTTCAAACTCGGCGTTCGTTAGCACGGAATCGGCTTGCGCAAAATTCCACTGATTATCTTTCGGCTCGATAATGTCCCAGAACAAATCGGCTTTTACAAATTGGCGGTACGCGTGCACGCCCAGGTCTTTGAACTCGCGAAAGATCGCCTCGGGTTGCAAGTAGGGTGTCGTGGTGTCAAGTGCGTTCGGTCGGTCCGACCAATAAAACCGGATAAAGTTCAAACCGATTTGTGGATTTGCCGGACGGCGCAG
>CAZPIR010000015.1:4265-15635 GCA_964586085.1 uncultured Anaerolineaceae bacterium
TCGGGTTGAGGGTTGATGCAGTCGTCGCCACCGGCATTGGCGTGGCGATGGGTGCGAGTGCGGGCTTGGTCGGCGGCGATGGCAAGGTCGGTTTCATCACGGGCGCATCGGTCGCAATTGCCGGTGTCGTCGCAATGGGCGGTGCGGGTGGCGGCGCAAACGTGGGTGTGGGCATCGGCGTCGGCGATGCGGTACATGCGACGAGAATGATTGTGAGCACGAGCAAGCCGAGTGAGTGTTTCATCGTTGATCTCCCGTGATTTGTCTGCCTACTGTCTAATGGCGACTGTCTACTACTTTGGCATTTGCACTGTAATTTCTTTGCCACCAACAATCGCCACGCTCTTCACTTCGCCGCTCGAGAATTTGAAATTGTACGTTCCTGGTGGCACATAGTAGCGTGCCGGCAAAAAAAAAAAAAAACTTGCCATCTGTTGACCGGTCGCGGCATCGGTAACGACGTGCTCAGGATTCACCGTTTTGTTGCTCGCATCTTTTACGATGTATGCGCCAAGCGTGAATGTGTTCGTCTCGCCCGGCTTGATGACCAGGTTGTTCAGCGTGCTTTGCGGATACGCGGTCACGCTGTAGAATAATTCGATGCGATACGTGCCCGGCGCGAGATAGTACATTTTTGGCGCGGTGCCGGTCATTGAGACGATGGGCTGATTGCTTGCCGCATCGTAAAATGCAATCGAGTACGGGCGCACGGTGTCATTGTTGATGCCGCGCAGGTCGAGCGCGCCGAGTCGCAGGGTGATTTTTTCGAACGATTTGATTTCGGTGCGTGTGAAAATCGCGCTGGGCATGCCCTGGCTGACGGAGGGATACAGTTGCAAATTGAATGTGCCCGGCAAAACATAGTACGGATTCGGCGCGGGATTCAACGAATAACCCAAGTCGGTTTTCGTTGCCGGGTCAACGAGTTGCACCGAGTACGGATTCGGCGTTTCGCCGGCGACGCTGGCAAACTCGAACGCGCCGACATTCAAGCGAATTGTGGTTGCGCTTCCCTCCGCGATGTTCACGTTTGAATAAATTACGCGCGGTAATGTTTCGATCACAATATCGTACGTGCCGGGCGCCACCGGATTGTCTGCCCAGCCGTTGTAACTGGCGACGTACTCTTTGGCGCCCGGTTTGTAGAGCGCGAATTTAGTCTTCACTTGTGCGTTGCTCGGACCGAGTGTTTCGAGCCGCACGAATGTTTTGGCATCCGCCACCTTGAGCGCGCCGGATAAAGCTTCGCGCAAAACATCCGCGGACGATGCATCGCGGTACATTCCGCCCGATGCGTTCGCCACGCATTGCAGTTGTTTGCGCGCGACTTCTTCGACGTTATAGCCGACGACGTGAATCGTGACGCGGCTGTTGCTCGCTTTCAATGCTTCGGCAACCTTGCACGGATCGCCGCCGCACGTTTCTTCGCCGTCGCTGACGAGAATGATCGTGTTCGTTTGATTGTCGCCCGCCGGCAAATCTTTGGCGGCTTGCGTCAAGCTGTCCGCAATCGGCGTGTAGCCGAGCGTGTTGACCTTGTTGATCGCTTGCGTGTACGCGGACGCGTTCACTTGAGCGAGCGGAAACACGCGCTCGATGTCGGTGCACGATTTGGCTTTGGGTTCTTGGGGATAACGATGACCATAAATCCACAACGCCGCTTTGACGTTGCTCGGAACCTGGGTCACAAGTTCGGACATAACTTGCTTGGCAACCTGGATTTTGGTTTGCGAACTGTTCGGCAGTTTCGCGGTCATCGAGCCGGACGCATCGAGAATGAATGCAATGTTTGATTGCTTGGTCGTGCTCGCGCTTGGTGCGCCGGACGTGCCGCCTTTTTGCGTGAGCGTGCTTGCTTCGCCGCGCAACCCAGTTTTGCCATCGGGCAAGGTCGCGACGTTGAAACTCGAAACCGGCACGGGTGTTGGTGTCGGCACAGACGCGACGGGCGATGGTTTTGCCACTGGCGCATTCGTCGGTGTGGTTGGTTGCGGCGGCACGACGATTGGCTTGGTCGGCAGTGGCGGTTTGGCTGGCGGCGTGGCGGTCGGTGGCACCGGTGTGTTGGCGCCGCAGGCGATCAAGTTCAGAGCCAACAAAACGAAAAGCAGGCATCGAATGGCGCGCATTCAGATTTCTCCTTGCCGATTTATCGGATGGTGGCATTATCCAAATTAGTGACGAGTTGATGTAGATATTTTTCCGATTTAGCGCGGTCGCTGGGATATGCGCGCAACCACACGCGGGTGTACGCCAGGTGGCGGAGCAGGTTGTGCTCGCGCAATGATGGCAAAATTCGTTGCAATGAAAATCCACTGCGCAATGTTTGCCACAATTGTTGGCGATAATTTTTCTCGATGCCGGTCACGCGGCGATGCAGAACGAACCACTCGAACACAATCGTTGCGAGGACGGCGAGGAAAAAGACCCAGGGTGTGATCCAGGTCAGCGGCGCGGTAAAGAAAACAATGTTTCCACGTTCAAGCAAATCTTGGCCGTTGTAGAGCGCGTGCCCCCAAATCATCCACAACCAAACGCCCAGCACCGGAAGATAACGCACGAGTTTGGGTAAATAGCGCGACCAGCCCAGCGCAAGCCCGATAAATGCCGTGCTTGCCGCGTGATTGAGCGTGACGATATCCGGCCTGCCGCGCGTAACTTGCATTTCCGTCCAGGGCACAAAAATGTTCGTGAGCAGTCCCGGCGTTCGAATCGGGGCGTTCACCATAAACATATCTTCAAACAAGTTCAGTCCGATGCCGATGGCTAGCCCGACGAGCATCAGGTCGGTTGCGCCGAATGCGATGCGCGCGCCCGTCCATTTCCAGACCAGCAAGACCAACACGAGCGAACCTAGCTTGGCGGCTTCTTCACTGATCGGCGCGAGCAAAACATAGTGCGCGAACGCACCCGCATTGCTGTACATCGGCGGCAAGACGACGCCGACGATGAGTTGGACGACCAATGTCGCGTGACTGACAAGCAGTAAGCCGACAAAGAAAAATACGGCGAACGCGGTGAGGCGCAAGGTGCGCACCGGCAGAGCGAGGGTCAGATAGAACACGGCAAACCAGAGCGCGAATGCCAACGAGGGCAAGACACCCATCAACGCACACGTGACGAGCACGACGACGAACCAGACGCTGAAATAAATGGCGCGGACGAGGTTGGACATTTTGGGTTCCTTAATTTTCGGATGCATTGCCGCGCGCCGCTTGTACCACATCGGCGAGCGTGGGCTGGGTGGGCGTGCCGCCCAAATCGTCTGTCAGCAAATCGGACAGGGGCGGTTGGGTGTGACTCGAGCCGGGTGTGTCGGAGGATGAACCCGGCGCGGTGTTCGCGCCCGCGCTACCGGCATCCCCTTGAAAAATCTGTTGGAGAAACGAGCCGAGGGTGTTGCGCACGGCATCGTTGCCGGATTGCGGTTGTTGGGTCGGCACGTTCACGCCAAATAAATTAAAGAACGAATCGCGCGTCGCCGCCCAGCCCGCGCCGGTGCCGGTGATGAGGTTGCCAATGTCGCGCCAGAAATTCGCCATCACATTTTTCTCGAAACTGTTCACGGTGACGCTCGCCAACGCGAATCCATTCGTTTGCCACCACACAAGCACATTCTGAAGCAAATAGTGCGGTTGTTCCATTGTGATTCTCTCCGTTTGATTTGTGATTGTCACTCGTAATAACGATGAGGCACGGCAAAAAGATAGCCGCGCCAAATAAAAATCCAGGTTCCTTGGAGAGACCTGGATTTTCCAACTCTTGCTTTACTGTGCGAGCAACCGATTCAACAACGGTGTCCACGATTCGGAAAGTTGGTACAGCGTTTCCGCGTTGCGTCGCGCGCGCTCGACCGGCGCGGTTTGGCTCAGGTCGCGCAACAATGCGCGCTCACTCTGCACGAGCGCCAACGCGCGTTCGACGGTGGCGCGGTTGGCGGCGCGCGGATTGTTCTCCAGCGCGACCATCAAGTTTTCCGTCGCGCCGACCATCAAAAAGATGGGCGCTTCATTCAAGCCACCGCGTTGTTTGAGAATTCGCACATCGTCCACGCGATCCTGCGCCATGTCGAGGTGAATCGCCATCACCGAACCTGGATCGGTGATGAGGCGTGCGCGCGTTTCGTTGAGCGCGGCACGCGCCGGAAACAACGGATTGCCCGGCGCGCTCTCCGCCGCCGCGACCATCGTGCCGCCGCCGAGCGCGAGCACCACAACCACCGCGAGCGCGACGCGCAAAACCCAGGTTTGCCACGCGAAAATTCCGCGCGGGGATGAATCGGCGCGCATGGCGCCTTGCAATTCATAGCGCACGCGCGCTTTGGATGTTTCCGACATTTTCGGCGTCGAACGTTGCACACTCGTCGCCAGCACGAGCAGACGACCCAGTTCTTCGCGGTGCGCTGGATAGCGCGCGAGCACTTGCTCCATCGTTTCACCGCGTTCGAGTCGTTCCAGACATTCTTGCAAAAGGTGTTTGGTATCCATTGTCGTTTCGATTCAATTAGCCGCGTTCGTCGAGATGTTTGCGCAACGCTACGAGCGCCTTGTGTTGCGCGTCCTTGATTGCCTCTTGACTGCGTTGCAAGGTATGCGCGGTTTCGGCAATCGAGCAACCGCCGCTAAAACGCAGTGCGATCACTTGTTGTTGCAGATCGGTCAACTGCGCGACGCCCCATTCGAGTTCCGCGCGCGTAAACACCTGGGCGAATTCATCCGATGCTGTGGAACTGGCGATTGGTTCCATCGTTTCCCACGCAATCGTTTTGCGTCGCGCACGCGCGCGCCAATGATCAATCAACACATTGTGTGCGATGCGAAAGAGCCACGCGCCAAAGGGTGTTTGTCCGACGCGATAACGCCCGATATTTTGGAACGCCTTGATAAAAGTTTCTGCGCTCAAGTCTTCCGCCGTGTGGGCATCCTGCGTGCGAAAAATCAGATAGCGATACACACGGTCAGCGTACGCTTCGTACAAACGTCCGAATGCGTTGGGGTTGCCGTGCTGGGTTTGTTCGATTAGAGCCGCTTCAGACTCCACGCTTGCCTCTGTTAATACGTTTTGGCGAACGAAAAAGATAGCCGCGCCGGAAAAATGGGGCTGACGAGCCAGCACGAGCACAATGTGATTGTCGCACATTCTGGTTTACGACGCAACTTGCAAAATAGACCAGCGCGGTCAGATTTCTGCAAATCTGACCGCGCTGGTGGATGGTTTTACTGATGGAATTCGTTCCGCCGGAATCACGCGGGGCGAAGCGACTGGTGTTATTTTGCCTGGTCAATCAGAGTTTGGAGCGCGGGCTTGATCACCTCAAAATCCAAACCTTTTTCTGTGCAATAATCCTTGATCTTGGTCGCATCTGCCGGCATGGACATGCCCAGTGCTTTTTCAATCGCCGGCTTGGAAACACCCCAACCGATCACATCGGCGAATGTGGTCGAACCCTTGATGGTGCGATCCGTACTCGTTGCCGCCGGTGTCGCCGAGGTAGGTGTGGATGCCGCGGCTGGCGCAGACGTTGTTGATGGTGGTGTGCCCGGCGCACTTGCCGGCGCGGCGCTTGGATTGGGGACGCTGTGCGCCTCAATGTACGCCAATTGTTCGCTTGTCAGTTTGCGTGTGCGGAGTACGGCGACCGCCGATACCGGCAGGTAGGTCGCTTCGGTTAAATCGTATGGCATCCCTTTGTAAAAAGCGACGAACAAACGCACCGATCCCGTGCCGATTTCTTGCGCGCTTCCGGCATACATCGTTTCCAGCCCTTTGAGACTAAAGGTTGCTGGCGTGCCGCTCGTGACGCCGAATGCTTCCGCTAATGCGCTGACCGGAACCGCAAAGTTTTTTTCCACATCGCCAAAGGTATACGAGCCGCGAATATCTGCCGGGTTGGCTTGACCGGCAAATTCGCCGGTCGTGATTTTTGCCGCCGTTTTGGTAGATTCGGTTTGCCACCAGCCCATCGCGCTCGATAGAAAGATGCCGCCAAAGAGCAGGATGACAACTAGACCTGCCAGGGGTTTGGATGTTAAAGTCATTTTGCACCTCGCGTGGCGAATTGAACTGTCTTTGCCACAGGACATACAGATTCGGATGTGCATTCCAAGCAGGAGATACACTGGTGATCGTGGACAACCTTGACATTATCCACCGCGATGTTCATCGGGCACATGATCGAACAAGCGCCGTCGGCTTTGCACGTGGCTTCGTTGCGCCGAATACCAAAGATGCGGAACAGATTGGTCACTCCCAGGATTGCGCCGTAGGGACAAGCGTATTTGCACCAGGGACGTTCGACGAAAAAGGAGAGCGCGAGTGTCACCCCAAGGATGACGAGACCGATGATAGAGACTTCACTCGTCCAAAAGTTGAACAAGGCAAAGTACGGATCATACTCGGCAAAGACCAAAGTGCCGGTCACCGCGGTCATGTACAACACCCAGGCGAGCACGCCGTAGCGCAGATAACGCAACACGTTATCTAGCTTGGCGGGGACAAAATGGTTAAAGCGACGGCGGAAAAACTTGCGCCCAAAGCCGCTCACAAATTCTTGAATCGTGCCCAGAGGACAGACCCAGCCGCAGAACACGGGGCCAAAGAGAATCGCCACCAAAAAACTAATGATCATCAAGATAAAAGAAGCTTGGTGGATTTTTTGGACAAAGGTGCCTACGGTGGCGAATTGGTAAATCGTCACGACACCGCCAAACGGACACACGGCATGCAAACTGGCATTGGCAATGAATGGGATGGCGACGCCACCCGCCTCTGCCAGACTGTGATTGACCGCAATTAGCGCGATCAGAACAAAGAATGCCCACTGGACGACCTTGCGAATCCAGATACTCTTGGGGCGAAAGAGACGAAATTTTTTGCCAAACAGGGTAATCATGCAACCTCCGATTTGTGGTGGTGTTGGGTGTTTAGAAGTGGCACCGTGTGCGGGTGTCGTTTACAGTTCAATTATAGGGCAGAGATGTGGAGAAGGGGTCGTCAAGTGATGGAGATCTAGAGGAGAAAACATTAGAGCGAATTCCGATTCGATTTACGGTGGTGTAGAGACGTTGCACTGCAACGCCTCTACGGTACAAACCATAAACCTAATTGGAAACAGTTCTGGTTGGGTAAGCGTGTTGCGTTCGCCTACAAACCAGATTCTAAAAAACTCGTTCTTCAAACTGTTGACACGAAAACGATTTCGGTGTATATTTTCATCACCTAAAACGATTTCGGAATGGCGAAGATGCCGATTACGATTGAGCAAGTCTCCCAAAAAACAGGTCTCTCTGTTTCCACTGTCTCGAAAGCGCTGAACGATTACCCCGATATTGCGCCCGAGACAAAAGACCGCGTCCTTAAAGCCGCGCGCGAATTGAACTATCACCCCAGCGCCGCGGCGCGCAATCTTCGTCGCAAGCACACCAACAAGATCGGCTTTGTTTTGCCGTTCGCGGTTTCGTACATCAGCGAATACGTGTCCGAACTCATCACCGGCGCGGCGCTGGCGGCGGAAGCGACCGGTTACAACATCGTCCTCTACACCAACCAGTCGAACCAACAAGACCAGCTCGCTAAAATCTGTCGCGCGCGCGAAGTGGATGGTTTGCTCTTGCGCGGGACCGATCACGTGGACGAAACTTTTGCGCTCCTGGACCAAGAAGAAATTCCGTTTGTCATTACCGGCCGACGCGTAGATCACCCGCACGTGTCGTACATTGTGCCAGATAATTTTGGCGGTGCGTTGATGTTGATGCGGCATCTCATGGAGCTAGGTCACACGCGCATCGCGTTCACCTCTCGTCCCGCCTTGTTTGAATCGAACACGGATCGCTTGGCGGGTTATCTCGAAGCATTGCGCCAAGCCGGCATCGCGGTGGATCGTGACCTCATCATCGAAACGAGTGTCGAGCCGCGCAGTGGTTATCTGGCGATGAATCGTTTGCTCGATCTGCCCCGTCCACCGACTGCGCTCTTTGCAATTCACGACCTCATCGCGATTGATGCTTTGCAAGCCGCATTCGACCGGGGCTTGCGTGTGCCGGAAGATATTTCCATCGCGAGCTTTGATGGTATCCAGGCGACGCAGATTACGCAACCGCCCATCACGACCGTGCGTCAACCGATCACCGAAATTGGCAAACGCGCCGTCGAAATGCTCGTCTCGCGCATCAACGATCACGCGACGCCACCCATGCGCGAAACCGTACCCGTTCGACTCATCGTCCGCGACTCGACTGCGCGCGCGAAATAAATTTTTCGTTTGATGGGTTTTGATCTCTTGGTTTTTTACTCCCATCCGCATACGTATTCACAAAAAGGAGGTGGTTGGCAAATCTGAACTCGACAACTATTTTTATCCGCAGATTGAAAGACCCTTATTTTCCTGAGGAGGAGAAATGAAAACCGCCAACAAATTATTCGTGTTGATCGCTCTGCTCGCCATTGCGATCATCGTTGTCGCGTGCGCGTCGCCAACACCCGAACCGACCAAAGCGCCGGCGCCGACAGCTGCACCGATTCCGACCAAGGCGCCGGAACCCACCAAAGCTCCCGCTGCCCCAACGACCGCACCGGTCGCCGCGACCAAAGCGCCGGAACCGACCAAGGCGCCCGAGCCGACCAAAGTTGCCGCCGCACCGACCGCCGCGCCAGCCGTCGCGCCAACCGCAACGCCGATTGTTGTCACCGCCAAGTGCGACATTCCCGCGCCCAGCAAAGCTACGACGATTGCATATCTGGGAAATAAATTTGGGATCATGGAATATTTCGCCGCGAACCTGAAAGCGTGCGAGAGCGTCCAGAATCTCAAAGTGAATCTCGATTGGTTGCCCTCGAACGACAAAGATCAAAAAGCCAACCTCATCTTGTCCGGCGGCGACAAATCGCCGTACGACATCATCCAGGGCACGAACCGCAATTTGACCGAATGGGGTGGCACGGGCTGGGCTATGCCGCTCGATGATCTGATCGCGAAATACAAGACGCAGTATAAACTCGACGACATTCCCGCGCAGATGTGGCAAGTCAGTTCGTTCAACGGCAAGGTTTATGGTTTCCCGATTGACCAGAATATGGAAGTCTTGTTCTATCGCAAAGACATCCTGGACAAGTACAACATGAAACCGCCGACGACCTGGGATGAAGCATTGCCGATGTTCAAGACCTTGAAAGAAAAAGGCGACACGCCGTACCAATTCGCCGCGACGTATGCCAAGGGCAGTGATGTTGCCGGCGCGTTTGCGAACATGTTGTTTGCGAACGGCGGCGAATTCTTCGATGGCGACAAACCGATCTTTAATAGTCCCAAGGGCGTCGAAGCCGTGAACAAGATGAAAGAAATCATGCAGTACGCGCCACCCGACATCTTGACCTACAACAACGACAAGGTCATGATCGCTCTGCAACAAGGTCAGGTCGCGATGGCGATCACGTACATCACGCGCGCGCCGCGCATGGATGATCCATCGCAAAGCAAGTACGTCGGCAAGATCGAATACGCGCCCGCGCCATCGTTCACCAAGGGCGGTATTCCCGCCGGCTCGTGGGGACATGATTTCTATATCATTCCTGCCAAGATCAACAACGACCCTGACATTGTCTTCCGCACGATTTTGGAAGCAACCACCGCCGAACGCCAAAAAGGTGGAATGCTCTACGGCATGGTCACCCGCGCAAGCGTTGCCGGCGATCCAGAGTTGGTCAAAGCCAATCGCTACATGCCCGCCGTGTCCGAAGCGATTAAGCTGGGCGCGCGCACTCAGCCACCCAAGCCGTACTATAGTCTCGTCACCGCACAGACCGGCGATTACGTGAACCAAGCCCTCGCTGGCACGATGCCGGTGCAAGCCGCGCTCGATACTGCCGTCAAAGAATTCACGACGCAAGCCAAAGACAAGGGTTTTATCAAGTAACAATTATTGTAGGGGCGTAGCACGCTACGCCCCTACAAACGAGGTTTGTGCATGAAGCGTCGCGAGTTTGCGATGTATGTCGCGCCGAGTGTGATCGTGATGGTGGTGTTGATGATCATTCCGTTGATGGTCACGCTCTATTTGAGTTTCACGCGATTCAGTTACGGACAAACGCCGACCTGGATTGGTTGGGACAATTATTTGACCACGCTCGACAATTCGCGTTTTTGGAATTCAGTTTGGTTCACGCTCAAGTACATCGCGGTGACGATTCCCACCGAACTCGTCCTGGGTTTTGCGATTGCGCTCGTGCTCGATAATGTTTCGCGTTTCCGCGGACTCGTGGTCAGCGGCTCGCTGTTGCCGTTCGTCGTGACGCCGGTCGTGGGCACGCTGATTTTCTCGTGGCTCTTTCAAGACAAGTGGGGTTTTTATGCGTGGTTGCTCTCGTTTGTCGGGGTCAACGTGCAGTGGTACGCCGAGGTGTGGGCATCGCAATTGTTGTTGATGATTTACGGTGTTTGGGTCGTCACGCCATTCGTGTTCCTCGTGCTGTATGCCGGTTTGCAAGCGATGCCGCGCGAGCCGCTCGAAAGCGCGGAGATGGATGGCGCGAACTGGTTTCAAAAAGTGCGTTACATTATCATCCCGCATCTGCGCGCGCTCATCGGGTTTATCTTGATGGTCAACATCATGGACTCGTACCGTCTATTCGATAGCGTCTACGTAATGACGCGCGGCGGTCCCGGTAACGCAACCGAAACCTTGATGTTTTACAATTATCAGGTCGCGTTCACGCAGTTGAGCCTGGGACGCGGCGCAGCGGTGAGCATTTTGACCGTGATCGGAATTTTCGTTTTGTTGATTCCTTCGCTTTATCAAACGTTCCGCGAACAAGTTGAAGCACGCGGCTAGAAAGAAAATCTATGGTAAGCACACGCACGGCATACTGGCGACGTTGGATCAAACCTGGGATTCTCTATTTCATTCTTTTTGCCTGGTTGGTCTGGAGCATTCTGCCCTTTTTATGGACGGTGGCGACCTCGTTGAAACAAGTCAAGGATGCCTTTTCGATTCCACCGGTATTGTTTTTTCAACCGACGCTTGATGCGTACTATCTCTTGTGGGTCGAGCAACGGTTTTCCACGTTTTTGATCAATAGTCTCATCGTCGTCACGTCCACGGTCACCATCTCGCTCACGCTCGGCACGCTTGCCGGGTATGGTCTGGCGCGGTACTCTGGCACCGGTGGTTTCGTTTTGCTGTTGCTCGCGATGGTGTTCCGCGCGCTTCCGCGCATCTCGTTCATCTTGCCGTTCTTTTATTTTGCGCGGCTCACCGGTTTGTACGACACGCACTTTTTATTGGTGATGGTACTCGTCTCGGTGAACCAGCCGTTCACGATTTGGATGTTGCGCAGTTTCTTTATGGACATTCCAGTCGAGATCGAAGAAGCGGC
>CAZPIR010000015.1:15645-19787 GCA_964586085.1 uncultured Anaerolineaceae bacterium
GCGATGGTGGATGGATGCAGTCGGCTTGAAGCATTCGTGCGCGTGATTTTGCCGTTGATGGGACCGGGGATTATCACCGCCGGAATTTTCTCGCTCTTGCTGGCATACAACGAATTTATGATGCCCGCGATTCTCACCGCGTCGCGTTCAGCGACGATGCCGGTCGGCATTGCGACGATTGGCTCGGAGGATTTGCAGTACTGGACGGCGGCGGCGGCAGGCGCGGTTTCGATTTCACTGCCCATCGTGTTGATCGTGATGTTCGCGCAAAAGTACATCGTGCGCGGTTTGACGTTTGGCGCGGTCAAGGGATAATGGAAATTACAAATTACAAATGGCAAATGACAAATGACGAGTGAATTGAATCAAGCGAACAAACAACGAGTCTGGAATTTTTGGCAAGAGTTGAACAGCACGAACGAATCAGGTGTTGTAGACATCGCACGCGAGTACGTGGACGAAGCGATTGATTTGACGGCGTCGCATCCGATCAATCAACAACACGGACGCGATGCCGCTGTCGCGAATTTGTGGCAACCATTCCTGCGTGCCTTCCCAGGTTTGCGTCGCGAATGTTACGTGTTCATCAGCGGACAATTCAACGGTATGGATTGGGTCGCGTCAACCGGAGTTTTTTCCGGTGCATTTACGCGCGATTGGTTCGGCATTCCCGCTTCGGGCAAAACCACAACGATTCGCTTTGGCGAATTTTGCGCTCTGCGCGAGGGCAAGATTGTCGAGAATTATCTTTTGCTCGATCTCGTGGACGTGATGCGTCAAGCCGGTTTTCGCGTTTTGCCGGTCAGCCCCGGCGACGAAAATTATTTTCCACCTTCGACCGGCGCGAGCGGCGTTTTGCTCGCATCCCAGGATGAGTGCGAATCGAAGACAAGTTTGCAACTCGTCGAAGCGATGATTGGCGGGCTGGGTCAATTCGATGGCGCGGATGCAACTAAAATGAAGCAAACCGATTTCTGGTCGCCGCAAATGCATTGGTACGGTCCGTGCGGCATCGGCGCGTCGTGCAATCGCAAAGAGTACGAGCGTAATCACCAAACACCGTTTCTCACCGCGTTCCCGGATCGCAAAGGTTTCACACATCCTGAGGGCGGCACGCACAAGGCGCGTTTTGCGGAAGGCAATTTCGTCGCGTCCACCGGCTGGCCCTCGGTGCGCGCTACGCATCTCGGCGAATACCTGGGCACACCGGCGAGCGGCACGCGCATCAGCATGCGGGTGATGGATTTTTGGCGGCGCGAGAATAATTTGCTGATGCAAAACTGGGTGTTTATTGATTTGCCGGAATTGTTTTTGCAATTCAATGTTGATTTGTTTGCGCGCCTGCGTGACCAGCGCACACAATAATTTTGCGCTCTCATCTCCTCCCTTTTTGGGTCAAGCCCGTCGCGTCCGAGTCTCGCGGCGGGCTTGATTTTTATCCCCCATTGCTAAAACATTGCAGGCATTGTATATTCGCCCTGCTTTTTACGAAGGATTAAATTTCGCGGAGGAAAAATATGAAGCTTTCGACCGAACGCATCCTCACCACGCACGTCGGCAGTTTGCCGCGTCCCCAGGATGTGGTGGATCAACTCTTTGCTCAGGATCGCGGCGACGCGATTGATGCGACAACGTTCGACGCCGTTATGCATCGCGCCGTTGCCGATGTCGTGCACAAGCAAGCCGACGCCGGGATTGATATTGTGAGTGACGGCGAGATGAGCAAGATCAGTTACGCGACGTACATTCGTCATCGCCTCAGCGGATTTGCAACCGGCGTGGTTCCGCGCGCGACGCCACGCGACCTGGATGAATTTCCGGAATATCGGGATCGCCTCGCGCAAGAGGGCGGCACGCCCAAATATCTGCGCCCAATTTGCAAGGGCGCGATCACGGTCAAGGACAATGCGCCGCTCGAACGCGACCTGGGAAATTTTCGCGATGCGTTAAAATCAGCAAACGTGACCGAGGCATTTATGAGTGCGGCATCGCCGGGTGTCATCGCCGTATTTCAGCCGAACGAATTTTATCCGACGCACGCGGCATACCTCGAAGCGCTCGCCAACGCGATGAAGAGCGAGTACGAAGCGATTGTGCGCGCCGGGTTTATCGTGCAAATTGACTGTCCCGACTTGGCGATGGGACGGCACATCAAGTTTCGCGATGCGAGCGACGAAGAATTTTTACGCAACGCCGAAATTCAAATCGAAGCATTAAATTTCGCGTTGAGCAACATTCCCGCCGACCGCTCGCGCATGCACGTGTGCTGGGGCAATTATGCCGGACCACACACGCACGACATTCCGCTCAAGAAAATTTTGCCGATTGTGTTAAAAGCCAAACCGATGGCTCTGCTCGTCGAAGCATCGAATCCGCGCCACGCGCACGAGTGGCAAATTTGGCGCGACGTGAAATTGCCGGACCACAAGGTTATTGTGCCCGGCGTGCTCGATAGCACAACGAATTTCGTCGAGCACCCCGAACTCGTCGCCGAACGCATTTTGAATTTTGCGAACCTCGTCGGACGCGAGCGTGTGATCGCCGGCACGGATTGCGGATTCGGCACGTTCGCCGGGTTCGGCGCCGTGCATCCAACCATCACGTGGGCAAAGTTCCGCGCGCTCGCCGAAGGTGCGGCAATCGCGAGCCGGCAATTGTGGCAATAAAAATTCCAGATCGCGAGGAATGATTTGCGACGCGATAAAAAAACAGATATGATAGGGCAAGCAAGATTCGCCATTCAAAAATTATTTGGTAGAAAACGCCAATATGATTTTTGGTGCGAATGTTCCGTCCAGGTCTGAGCGGAGAATTTTCACTAGGTGTTGAATGCCTACGATCCGATGCCAACGCATCGGCGTAGGCATTTTTCTTTGGCGCGATTTTAGAGGAGGCAAGGTGAAATCATTTCGCTGGTTGACGTTTAGCGCGCTCGTTGTTTGCGTTGCACTGTTTTCGTTCTCCCTGTCCGTTCCTCACACGATTTCTTCGCTTTCAAATTCCGCGCACGCCGACATTCCGCTGACAGCGCAACCCGCCATCTCCGCCACGCTTGGCAAGGACGATGCCGCGTATCATTTTCAAGCGACCGAGGCGGGCTGGGCGGCCGCGCACGCGCAACAAGCGTTGACCGCGCGCCTCACCGATGCCGGCGCAACGATTGAGGTGAACGATGCGCGGCTCACGATGCAACTCGTCGCGTATGGTTACGGCGATACGCTCACGCCGGCGATGCACACTGTGCCACAAGCCAACGCGAATCGCGTCGAGTACGCGCGCGGCGATGTGACTGAATGGTACATCAATGGTCCAGTGGGCTTGGAACACGGATTCACGGTTCAATCTCCAACACCCAATCTCCAACTTCCAATCTCCAATTTCACGCTTGCGCTCGCGCTCGACACAAATTTGCCGGCGACGGTGGACGCCGATGGCGCGGGCTTGGCGTTGATGCGTGCGGATGGCACGACCGCGTTGCGTTACGCTGGCTTGTACGCGTTCGATGCGACCGGCAAGGAGTTGCGCGCGTGGATGGAAACAGGAGAGATGTTAAATCTAACGTCTCTACAAATCCACGTAGACACCGCGCACGCCCAGTACCCCATCACGATTGACCCCTGGATTCAGGCGGCGAAACTGACCGCGTCCGATGGTGCGGCGAGTGACTCTTTCGGTGCCTCGGTTGCCGTTAGCGGCGATACCATTGTCGTTGGTGCTGATGGGACCCATGTGGGTGCGAATCTCGCGCAAGGTTCGGCGTATGTGTTCGTCAAACCGACGGGCGGGTGGAGTGGTATGACCCAGACAGCCAAACTGACCGCGTCCGATGGTGTGGCGTATGACCATTTCGGCATCTCGGTTGCCATCAGCGGCGATACCATCGTCGTCGGGGCGAGCGGGTCCAATTCCTCCCAAGGGGCGGCGTATGTGTTCGTCAAGCCGACGGGCGGGTGGACTGGCGCGATGACTCAGACAGCCAAACTGACTGCGTCCGATGGTGCGGCGAATGACTATTTCGGCGGCTCGGTTGCCATCAGCGGCGATACCATCGTCGTCGGGGCGTATGGGGACGATATTGGCGCAAATACTGTACTGGTCAACTAGATTTTGAACATTACCAGAAAGGGTGTATGCTGATGGTA
>CAZPIR010000016.1:0-10853 GCA_964586085.1 uncultured Anaerolineaceae bacterium
TTTACTGGGGCGATGGTGCAGATGGCACGATTCAGGGTAGTGCTGTGCTAGGACCCTGGGACATGATTTCGTGTCCGCCGGGCAAATGGCGTTCGTTCGAAAATGTGGGCAAGGAAGAGGCGCTGATGTTTGCGGTGCTCGAACCGCACGAACAGTTCCGTTTCAAAGACCCGTACTGGGGCACCCAGGTTTTGGAACAAGCCGCTGCGCTCGGTTTTCACGCGGATGATTCCGGTAAAATGATCAAGCCGGCGAATTTCGCCGAGGTCGAAAAAGAATTGTACAACAAACTCGTCCTCAAGAAAAAAGCGCCCGCGAAAAAAGCCGCACCCGTGAAAAAATCGGTGAAGAACAAAGTAGCCAAGCGCAAGTAAAGCGATGACCGCGAAGCAATTCTCATGACGAGAATTGCTTCGCTTTATCAAGACATCAACTTTCAAGGAACGTTATGGATCGCATCAAATCTCTCCCCGCCGAATGGCAAACGAATCTTTTGCCGGAAATTCAAACCCAGGTTCGCGTGAGCGGACGCAAGGTCGTCGTGCTCGATGACGATCCGACCGGCACGCAAACGGTGCACAGCATTCCGGTTCTCACCGAGTGGTCGGTCGCATCACTGCGCGCCGAACTCGCGAACGATTTGCCGTGCTTTTACATTCTCACCAACTCACGCAGTTTGCCCTTGCCCGGCGCGCAAGCGATGAATGCCGAGATCGCGCGCAACCTGCGCGAGGCATCGCGACAAGCGCAACGCGATTTCGTCGTCGTGAGCCGAAGCGACTCGACCTTGCGCGGACATTTTCCCGGCGAGGTGGATGCGCTCGCGAACGCGCTCGACCAAACTTTTGATGGCTGGCTCATCATTCCGTTTTTCCTCGAAGGCGGGCGTTACACGATTGGCAATGTGCATTACGTCGCCGAGGGTGACAAGCTCGTGCCGGCTGGTGAAACGCCGTTCGCGCGTGACAGTGCGTTTGGTTATCGCGCATCGAATTTACGCGAGTGGGCCGAGGAAAAAACCGGCGGACGCGTGCGCGCCGACCAGGTCGCCGCCATTTCGATAGACGACTTGCGTATCGGTGGACCGAATCGTGTCGCCGAAAAATTGATGACGATTTCGCGCGGGCAAATGTGTGTGGTGAACGCGGCGAGTTATCGCGACATGGAAGTTTTGGTCGCTGGGTTGTTGCTTGCCGAAGCGCAGGGCAAACGATTTTTGTATCGCACGGCCGCGTCGTTCGTGCGCGTGCGGGCCGGCATCGAGCCGCGTGCGCTGTTGACGAAATCGGATTTGCAATTGCCGCAGTCGGGCGGAGGCTTGGTTGTCGTCGGTTCGTACGTGCCCAAGACCACAGCCCAGGTCGAAGCATTGCTCGCGCAAACGAACATCACCGGTGTCGAAATCAGTGTGGACGCCTTGCTCGATGCGCGACGCGAAAATGAAATCGCGCGCGTGGCGTCGAGCGCGGAAAATGCGATGAAGCAAAACCAGGATGTGGTGATCTACACGAGTCGCCAACTCGTGACCGTGAGTGATGCTGAGGCGAGTCTCTCGATTGGTCAGCGTGTGTCCGATGGCTTGATTGAAATTTTACATCGCATCACAGTGATGCCGCGTTATCTCATCGCGAAAGGTGGCATCACCTCAAGCGATGTGGCGACGAAAGGGTTGAACGTCAAGCGTGCAATGATTCGCGGACAGATTTTACCGGGTGTTCCCGTGTGGCGGCTCGGCGACGAAAGCCGCTATCCAGGATTGGATTACATTGTTTTTCCTGGCAATGTCGGCACGCCGAACTCGCTCGCGGAAATTGTGAATGGGATGAAATAGGACGTAATGAGTCATTGCGAGGCGCGATTTTTGCGCCGAAGCAATCTCCAAATAGATTGGGGATTGCTTCGCTCTTTCAGAGCGCGCAATGACAAATACAATGTGGACAAATGCTTACCTCAACACTTGATTTGTTTCACGACGCGCAAAAAAATAATTACGCTCTCGGCGCGTTCAACGTCTACAATCTCGAAGGTGCGCTTGCGGTCGTGAATGCCGCGCAAGCCGCACACAGCCCGGCGATTCTGCAAATGCATCCGAGCGCGTTCGAGTACGGTGGCGCGGCACTCGTTGCGTTGTGCCTTCAAGCCGCGCGCGATGCGCGCGTGCCGGTGTCCGTGCATCTCGATCACAGTACATCGGCGGACGCGATTCGTTTTGCGCTGAAGGCGGGGATGAATTCGATTATGGCAGATGGCTCGCACCTTGCGTACGATGCGAACGTGCAATTCACGCACGCGATGGTCGAACTAACACACGCGCACGCGGGATTCGTCGAAGCGGAACTGGGACGACTTGCCGGCACGGAAGATGGCCTGACGATTGCCGAGTACGAAGCGAAACTCACCGATCCAGGTCAAGCGCGCGAGTTTGTCGCGCAAACTGGGATTGATGCGCTCGCGGTGTGCATCGGCAACGTGCACGGTAAATATCGCGGCGAACCCAAACTTGATTTCGTGCGGCTTGCGGCAATTCGCGACGTGGTGAGCGTGCCGCTTGTTTTGCATGGCGCATCCGGCTTGCCGCGCGAGATGGTGCATCGTTCGATTGAACTCGGTGTGCGCAAATTCAATGTCAACACCGAAGTGCGCGGCGCATACGTCGAGGCACTCAAAGCGCGTTTGGCATCACCCAAGACACCCGACCTGATTGATTTGATGCGTGACGCAATTGAAGCGATGCAAGCTGTCGTTGCCGAAAAACTCGAATTGTTTGGCTCTATCGGTAAAGCATAAAAAACAGAGAAGGGAAAAAGCAAAATGACAACACCCGTTTTCGAAAATCGCATCAAGCGATTGATCAAGCAAGGCAAAAAAGTGTCGGGCGCGTGGGCGCAAATCGCCAGCCCGCTTGCGTCGGAAATTATGGCACGCGCCGGTTTCGATTTTTTGATGATTGACATGGAGCATGGTCCGAGTGATGTGCTCTCGCTCATCGCGCAGTGCCAGCCGCTGAACGGTTCGAGTACCGTGCCGTTCGTGCGCGCACCCTGGAACGATTTCGTCGTGATCAAACGCATCCTGGATGCCGGCGCGTATGGCTTGTTAATTCCGTACGTCAACACGAAAGCCGAAGCCGAGGCGGCAGTGCGCGCGTGCAAGTATCCCCCGCTCGGCATTCGCGGCATTGCGGGCAGTCCGCGCGCGGCAGGGTACGGACAAAACATCATGAACTATTTGACGCGCGCGAACGACGAAATTTTTATCATGACCGCCGTCGAAACGCCGGAAGCCGTGGCGAACCTGGATGAGATTCTCACCGTCCAAGGTCTCGATGGAATTTTCATCGGACCGATGGATTTGTCTACGTCGCTCGGACATTTTGCGAATCCCAATAATCCCGAAGTCCAAGCGGTCATTGCCGGCATCGAGAAAAAAGTTTTGGCGAGCGGCAAAGCACTCGCCACAATTTCGGGCAGTTGGCAACAGGCGCTTGATCTATACAAGCGCGGTTATCAATTGGTTTTGCTGATGGCGGACGGCTCGGCGCTGGGAAGCATCGCGGCGGAACGCGTTGCGCAATTCCGCAAAGAATTTCCGGAAGGATGAGGGTTGCAGAATAACACTTGATTCACAAAGAGGTTGCCGAGAGAAATTTCGACAACCTCTGTGTCTTTGTGAGGAAAACCGGTTTGGTGAAAAATTGTGCGTGCAAGCCAAACGTGATACAATAATCTTGATGGCAGACTCGTTTAAGAATTGGGGCATCGTTGGACATGCGTGGGCGGTGCGCGCGCTCGCGCACAGTCTCGCCACCGACCACATCGCGCACGCGTACTTGTTCACCGGGGCGCACGCCATTGGCAAGACGACGCTCGCGCGTATACTCGCGCAAGCGCTCGAATGCACCGGCAAGAATCGCCCGTGTGGTCAGTGCCCGGCGTGTCTCAAAATCGCGCGTGACCGACATCCGGATGTGCAAATCATCGAAGGCGTGCCGGTTGGTTGGAAGTTCGACGAAAAATCGCCGCCACCACCGCCGCGCGTGAACGACATCGAACGTCGCACGATCAAGATTGACCAGATTCGCGTTCTGCAACATCAAATCGCGCGCGCGCCGTTTGAAGGACGCTGGCGCGTGATTATTCTGCGCCGCTTTGAAGAGGCGAATGACGAAGCGTCGAACGCCTTTTTGAAAACGCTCGAAGAGCCGCCGCGCCACACGCGCATCATTCTTACCGCGCGCGATCCCAACACGTTACTGCCGACAATCGTTTCGCGTTGCCAGGTGTTGCCCCTGCGACCGCTTGCGCGTGACCAGGTCGAGAGTGCATTGATCACGCGTTGGAACGTCGAAAATGAGCAGGCACATTTGCTCGCGCGTTTGTCCGGCGGGCGACTGGGTTGGGCGGTGCGCGCGAGTGCCGACAGTAAATTACTCGATACACGCCGCACGCACCTGGATGCGCTCGACGCCATTTTGCGCGAAGGTCGCGCTGAACGATTTACGCGCGCGGACAAATTATCCAAGAGCGACGATTTACTGCAGATGCTCGACGCGTGGCTGGGTTGGTGGCGCGATGTGTTGTTGATGCAAAACGGCGACGATGTGCGTGTGACAAACATTGATCGCGCCGCATCGCTTCAGGAACAAGCCACGCGTTTGACGCTCGAACAAGTGCAACGCGTTTTGCAAGCTGTGCGTGCGACGACCCGCCAATTGCATCAAAACGTCAACGCGCGACTTGCGCTCGAAGTGTTGATGTTGAAATTGCCAATCACATAATCGCGGACGAGCGGTCCGCCCCCCATAAGGAGTTCGACCAATGACCATGACCCAGATTGCTGGCGTGCGCGTAAAACGCCAACCGCAAATACTGTACTATGACGCGAGTAACTTTCACGATCTGCACGTCAACGAGTTTGTGATTGTGGACACCGACAAGTGCCGCGAAGCCGCGCGTATCGTCGCCACGCCGGGACAAATCAAGAACGCGCCGAATGGTAATCCCCTGCGTCCGATTCTGCGCCGCGCCACGCCACTCGATTTATCGCAATGGCAACAACTGCGTTTGCACGAAAACGAAGCGCTCGCGCAGTGCAAAGCATTAGTTGAAAAACATCATTTGCCGATGCGCTTGCTTTCCGCCGAATATAATTTTGATGGCAGTCATATTACTTTTTACTTTACGGCGGAAGGGCGCGTAGATTTTCGCGGGCTTGTCAAAGATTTGGCGAGCATGTTTACCGCGCGCGTCGAGTTGTGGCAAATCGGTCCGCGCGACCGTGCGCGTTTGATTGGCGGACTTGCGCCGTGCGGTCAGGAATTGTGTTGCGAAAAATTTTTGCCCGATTACCCAAAGTCCAGCATCAAGATGGCAAAAGACCAGGACTTGCCGCTCGGACCCAACGCGGCGGCAGGTATTTGTGGCAGACCGATGTGCTGTCTCTCGTTCGAGCAGAACGCCTACCAGGAAGCGAAAACCAAAGTGCCGCGTCTCGGCGCGACGACTGAATGCGAACGCGGGCAGGGCAAGGTCATTGCGCGCAATGTGTTGAAAGAAAATGTGACGGTGCAATTTGGCGATGGCACGAACGCCACGCTCGGTGCGGCAGAGGTAAAACAGATCGGTCGCCCGGACAATAACGATGACGACGACGATTAAAAAACGGGAGCGAATCACTCGATTCGCTCCCGTTTTTTATTTTTTGCGTCGGCGTGCAATGCGAAATTCAAATCGTTTGCCGCTGACCCGTTCAAAAATCTTTTCGAGAATCCACAACGTCACCGCAACCACACCGTTCACGGCGACGGCGACGCCTAACGCGAGCGTCAACCCGCTCACCATTTGTCGCGCGAATTGCACCAGGTCGGCGGGCACGCGCGGTGTCCAACCGAGCAGTGAAAACACAACCGCGCTCAAACCCAGGACGGTGATGACCGGTCCCCAGGGTTCGCGATCCGACTGGCTCGGAATCATTGCCGTGCTCACGGCAAAAATCAGATACAGGTCGAGCCAGGTTGTCCAATCGTTCGCGTAATCCGTCACCCGGTGAATGATTTGCGTGTACGTCAGACCGGCTTCGGGCCACACGTCGAACCCGTAACCGGCAATTGCCCAGATCGCGCCGATGCCAACGACGAACGGCGCAATGCCGATCAAACTTTCGCGCAGAGGATCGGTGCGCCCAATCATCACCGACCCCAGACTGATTTGATTGCCCTTGATCGGCTTGATGCCGAGGTGAATGCCGCTCGTATGCACCATCAAGATTTTTGCCGCGACATAGTGACTGATCTCGTGCAAGAGAATGCCGGGCAAGAGCAAATAGAACAGCAATTTCATCGCCCACCCGGAATTGCCGGTCAACATGACGACAAAACCCTGGATGTGGCGATGCAACCACTGTTGCAAAACAATCGTGAGGACAAGGACAACAATCAGCGCGACGATGGACATGTGATTATTTGTACGCCGCCTGACAAATCGTGATGAAATCTGCCGCGACTAAACTCGCGCCGCCGACGAGCGCGCCGTCAATATCCGGTTGCGCGAAAAATTCGGCGACGTTCTTGGCGTTGACACTGCCGCCGTACTGCACGCGCACGGCTTGTGCGGTCGCTTCGCCGTACATCTCGGCGAGCGCGCCGCGAATCGTCAAACCGATGATCGAGTTCGCCCCAGGTCCGCTCGCGGCTTTACCGGTGCCAATCGCCCAGATCGGTTCGTACGCGATGACGATGCCTGCCGCGTCTTCGCGTGCAAGGTCCTTGAATGCCGCGCGCACCTGTCCGCCGACAAATGCTTGCGTTTCACCGGCTTCGTACTGCGTCAGGTTTTCGCCAACGCACACGATCGGTTTGAGATGATGCGCGAGTGCCGCCTTGATTTTTTTGTTGACGGTTTCATCGGTCTCGCCGAAAAATTGGCGGCGTTCCGAGTGACCGATGATGACGTAATCGCACACTTCGTTCAACATGTTCGGCGCGATTTCGCCGGTGAATGCGCCCTTGGCTTCCCAGAATAAATTCTGCGCGCCGGTGCGAATCGGTGTGCCCTTGACGAGTGCGGAAACTTCGGGCACCGCGATGAAAGGCGGGCACAGCACGATTTCCACTTTGCCATCTGCCGCGAGCCGGGACAATTCGCCGCGCATCGCGTTGACCAATTCGCGCGCTTCCGCGATGGTCTTGTTCATTTTCCAGTTGCCTGCCACGATTGGTGTACGCATCAAAACTCCTAGAATTCAAAATTCAGAATTCAGAATTCAAAAGCCGAATTATTTCATTCGGACGGCTGACTACTGATTTCTGAATTCTGATTATAACATTGTGCGCCGAAAAATAAAAAATGGGCAAACCGGGTGAATGGTCTGCCCATTGAAATTTCTCCAACTTAGGCGGTAGGTGCGGCCGGTGCGGAGGGCGCGCGTTTCGCCTTTTCTTCTTCGAGCCGTGCCATCAATTCGTCGCGTTTCTTTTGCGCGGCTTCCTTGCCTTCGTCAATCGCTTGTTGCAAGCGCGAGCGTTGTTCTTCGAGCACGATGCGACTGCGTTCTTGCGCTTCATTCGCCAGTGACTCGGCGCGTAAGCGCGCGCGTTCGCTCGTTTCGGTCGCGCGTCCGCGCAATTCGATACTGCGTTCACGGATTTGATCGCGCGTCTCTTCGCCGGATTGTGGAGCCAGCAGTAAGGCTACCGCGGCACCCACTACGGTACCCAGCAAAAAGCCCGTCAAAAATTCCCATCCTCGGCTGTCGTTCGACATTTGTCTACTCCCTTCTCCCTATGGGGAAATGTGTTTACGCAATGCGTTCGGTTGGATTTAGCGGCGCGTTAAAATACGCAACGCCTGCATCACTCCGGAGGCAAACCCAGACACACGCACGACCGGATTCACCAGGTTTTCACTGACGAACACCGTCGTGCCGCGCACGGTGCGCGCCGTTTCGTCGGCGGATTCCAAGATCGGCTTGATCTCTTCGCGCAAGAGCTTCGCCAAATTGCGAACCTCCCACACCAGGACGATCAACACAGCACCGACGATTAACGACTCGACGGCAAGAAAAATAATGGCAAGATCGCGAACAAATGCCACAGCCCAACCTCACTTTCGTGACAAGATTATAGCACAGTTTAACCAGCGGTGCAACGAACCAACCAGGTTTATTTGGCGGGCGCGACGACGCTCGCTTGCTTGGATTCACCCGGCAGGGCAAAGGACAAGAGCGACGCGATGACGAGAAATCCAATCGCGACAAAAATTGGCACATCGTAACTGCCCGTCCACTGTTGCAAAATGCCGGTCACGGTCGCGCCGAGTGCCGAACCGATTTGATGCGACAATGAAAGGATGCCGACAATCGTGCCCGCCCCGCGCGCCGCGCCAAAATATTCCGTGCCGAGCGATTGGGTCGGCGCAACCGTCGAAAAATCCACAATGCCAAAGAGCACGGCGAATACCATCAACAACTCGGGTGACTGCAAATTGATGAGGAGCAACAAGGTGAGCGCGCGCCCGGCGTAAATGATGCCGAGCAAGGTGCGGCGCGGAAAACGATCAGAGAGCCAGCCGGAACAAAGTGTGCCGGCAATGTTGAACGCGGCAAGCGAACCGACCGCTGTTGCTGTCACCGTGCTGGGGATGCCGTGATCGTGCGCGAGCGGAACCAGGTGCGTGTCAATCAAACCACTCGTCGTAATGCCGCACACAAAGTACGGCAGAGCGAGATACCAGAACGCGCGCGCCGGAACCTGGGTCGGTCCGCGCATCACACTTTGTTTGTGCGCCGGATGATTGCTCGATGCGCCGGTGCCCAGCGCCGTCAGCCCCATTTCTGCCGGCGTCGAGCGCACGAACAACCACGCCAGCGGCGCGAGGATGACGATCAGGATCACGCCGATGCCGGCGAGCGTTGCGCGCCAGCCGAACGCATCAATCGCGAGCACCGAAATTGGCGTGACGACAAGTTGCCCGACCGCGAATGCCGTTGCAATCAAACCGAGTGCCACCCCGCGCTGGGCAACGAACCAACGCACGACTGCGGATACTGGCGCAACGCCGGAAGTCGCGGCGAAACCGAGTGACGTGATTGTGATGTACGCGATGAACAACCAAATTAGGTCGGGTGCGAAGGAAGTGATGAGCGCGCCAACGCCGACCAGGATCAAGCCAAGCGTAAGCACGCGCCGCGCACCGAGCTGGTCGGCGAAACGTCCGGCAATCGGCTGACCCAGCCCGTACAATAAAAAGCCCAAGCCGGATAAAGTGGCGAGCGTCGCGCGCCCAACACCGAAATCATGTTCCCATGCCGGCACAAACGCGCCAAAGGCAATTCGCAAACCTTGCCCCGCAACCATCGCGGCAAAGCTGACACCCAGGATCACCCATGCGTAATGAAACGGCAAGGTCTGTTTAGACAATTTGCTCTCCCCAAACACAAGGGTCACGAATCGCTTTATGCGTGACCTTTTATGCGATTCGCAAACTAGTTTTCAACGGGTTCGACAAACACCTGAATCATGCCGCCGCACGACAAGCCCACGTCCCACGCGGTTTCGTCGGCGATGCCGTACTGGAGCAACTGCGGCTTGCCGCTTTTGATGACGCGTTGCGCCGCTTCGATGACTGCGCCTTCAACGCACCCGCCGCTCACCGAGCCGGCAAATTCGCCGCGTGAGTTGATAATCATTTTCGCGCCGAGTGGTCGCGGTGTCGAGCCGCCGGTTTGCACAACCGTCGCGATTGCCACCTGGTCGCCGCGTGAGCGCCACGCTTCGATGGTTGAAATCAGGTCACGCATTGTACTCCGTTTCAAGTTTCAGGTTTAACTGGAAACCTGAAACGCTAGTCCTGTGCCGGCTTGAGATGACCAATCATCCACACTGCAACGAGTAACGCAGCGAGTCCAAGGATTTGCGAAACGCGATAACCACTCGCCACCACTTGGGCTTCGGCGCGAAAGCCATCCACAAATACACGCACCGCGCTGTACCACGCGAGCGCGACGAGCGCGAGTAAACCAGGTCGCGCATTTTTCAGGCGCGCAAAAACAAGCAGACCCAGCACGACGCCGAGCCATTCGTACAATTGGACCGGATGACGCACCGTGCCCCACATGAGCACGCCCCAAGGCAGGTCGGTGGCTGTGCCTAGTCCATCGCCGCTGAGAAATTGTCCGAGCGCGAGAATTGCCAGCGCGACGAGCGCGCCCAGTACACAACTGTCCGCCACACGTGCGAGCGGCAAGCGTTTCCTTTGCAAGTAACTCATCACGGCGAGCACACCGAACAACGCGCCTAATGGCAGGTCGAGTGTGCCGGGCGTGGGCGAAAAAATTTGGAGCCAGTCTTGGGCGTACGCCTCAAAATTTTGCGCGACATAGATCAGGCGCGCGGCAATCATTGTGGCGGCGACGCCGAGCGCGGTCAGTGTCCATGCCTCGTCGCCGCGCAAACCACGCCGCGCAAATTCGCGTTCGGCAAGGTACGACCCCAGCCACAGCGCGAGGATCATGGCGAACGTCGAAGTTTGCAGAGCGGCGGGACCGATGTGAATGACCGGCATCATCAGCGTGGCTCCAGCAGAGGCGCGAGTTGCGCTTGAATGTACGCGCGATTCATTGCGCCGAGGTATGCCGCGCGAATGACCCCTTCACGGTCAACAAAAAAAGAAGTGGGCATGGCGCTGACCTGGAACGTCGTCGCGACATTGGTTTGTTCGTCAAGCAAAATTGGAAACGTGAGACCCAGGTTTTGCGCGTACTGCATCACGGTCGCACGGTCTTCGCCCACGTCAATGGCAATGACGACGACATCTTTGGTGGCATATTCTTTGGCGATGCTTTGCAACAAGGGCATT
>CAZPIR010000016.1:10868-13963 GCA_964586085.1 uncultured Anaerolineaceae bacterium
AAAATTAACCAGGACGATTTTGCCGCGCAGATTTTCGGATGCCAGTGTGTTGCTGTCCAGCGTGTTGAGGGTAAACGCGGGCATCGCAAAATTCACACGCGGGGCAATGCTCGCCGGAATTACATCGGTAGTGAAACGAGTAGCATGAATCCACGCGCCGCCGGCGAGCGCGACAAAAAGCAACGTGGCGTATAACTGCAAACGAGCGCGCAACATTTTTTATGCGACGAGTTCTTGCACGGCGCGACGCGCCAGCACGACAGCCATCTCGGTGCGATACTCGACACTGCCGCGAAAATCGCCGCACGGCGCAAGACCCTGGCTCGCGAGTTTTGCGCTGTCCGCGATGCGCGCATCATCAAGCGCTTGCCCTTCGAGATTTTTTTCCACCGCACTCGCACGTACCGCGGTTTCGCTCACGCCGCCCAACGCCACGCGCAATGTGCGCGCGATTTTATTTTCGACACGCGCTGAGGCAACCGCACACACAATCGGCTTGTCGCTCGGCGTGCGCGCGACGATGTGAAGCGAGGCGCGCGCGTTCGACATTGGGATCGCAATTTCGGTGACGAGCGCGTTCGTCAACATTTGTTCACGCCCCGCGAGAAAATCGGCGAGCGCGAGTGTGCGCGTGGCTTGCCGCACCATCGTCACCTGCGCGTCGAGCGCGAGCAGGGCAACGGCGAGCACGCCAGCGGGTTCGCTGATGAGCGTGCCAGCCATCGTCGCTTGGTTGCGAAGAATGGACGATGCGGAACGATGCGCGGCTTGCGCAATGACGCCGTTCGCGAGCGCGCGTAAAATTGGCGACTCGTCGAGCGCGGCAAGCGTCGTCGTCGCGCCAATGACAATCGTGCCGACGGATTCGCGGATGTACGCGAGACCGAGCGCGCTCAGGTCAACGACGGCACGCACATCGCGGCGTTGCTCGGCTTGCAATTGCGAACCGCCGCCGAGTGCGACTGTCCCAGGTTGTTGCAATAACGCGAGCGCGTCTTGAATTCTAGTCGGTTTGTGAACTTGTTGTAAGTTGAGCATGAATACCTCTATTCTAGTTGTCTGTTTCAGGAAGGTGCGCGAGTTTTTTGATTTCCTTGACGATTGGATGGGGCTTGAATAGTTCAAAATCCATCCCGTTGATTGCTATAAAATCAATGGTTTGCCCCAAGATAGATTGAGTTTTTAATTTGATGCGAACAAACCGAAAAAAACCGGGTGCATTTCTTTCTTTCATCGATAGAATTTCTGAAAAAGGAATTCGAACATTTTGATGCGAGTCTACCACATAGAGATATTGGTCATCAATTTCAATTTCGTGTAATGGTCTGGTATAAAAAAATGGAATATGAGCGCGAAGAGAGGAAAAATCAAAGACAGCATGGGATCGCGTCCTTAAATCAGGATGACGATATCAACGATTCCAAATCCAGCAAGCCAAATGATGGGTACGATAACTTTGTAAAAATATGCTAGCCACGAAATTTTTCGGCGTTTCATCAGTTATTCCTTGGCGTCGGATGTGCCAATCCACAGCATCGCTTTGACGCGACGCAATAATTCTTTGGCAATCACTGGTTTGGTGATGAAATCTACCGCCCCAACGCTAAAGGCTTTTTCTTGTTCGGAAATCTTCGCCGCATAAAAACCCGGTCCCATAGATTGATCGCCCAGTTTTCCCATCTGTCCCTTGATTGTGAGAAAGATGACGGGAATCGAGGCGGTGGCGCGATCTTTTTGCAATGCCTGACAAACTTCATAGCCATCCATCTCCGGCATGATGATGTCGAGAATGATCAAATCTGGTTTCTCGGAACGCGCGAGGGCAAGCCCTTCTTTGCCGTTAAACGCGGTGAACACGGTAAAACCTTCTTTTTTCAAAACGACTTCGAGCATTTTCACAATCGAGTGGCTATCGTCTACAACTAAAATTCGTTTGTTCATGCTTCTCACACCTTGGGCGCGGTCACGCCATAAAATTCCGCAAAGCGTTTGATCTCGTTTTCCAAATTTTGAAACAACGGCGCCGCATCGTCCAGTTTGTTTTCGCGCCCGCGCATTTCGAGTTGCCGTGCCAGGTCGCGCGCGGGACGACTGCCAAAACTATCGAGCGCGCCTTTCAATCCATGCGCCGCGCGCCGCACGGCGTCTGCGTCTTGCTGTGCGATTGCCTCGCGCAACGCGGCGCACTCGCGCGGATAATCCTCGTCGAAGAAAATGTGCACGCCCTCTTGCAGTAATTCGCGATCCCCGCCGACAACTTCGAGCGCGGCGTCGAGGTCAACGACCGGCGCAACGGTATTGCTCGCGCGGATTTGCGGCGCGTTGCCGGTGAGCGCGGCGGCGAGGCGTGTTGGCGAAAGTGGTTTTGCCAAATACCCGTCCGCGCCGGCGGCGAGACATCGCTCGCGATCCTCTTTCATCGCGTACGCGGTGAGCGAAATGATTTTGATGTGCTCGCCGGTTTCTTTTTCGCGCGCGCGAATTTGGCGAATGGCTTGCAAGCCGTCGAGCACCGGCATTTCGACATCCATCAACACGAGATCGAATGTTTCGCGTTGCGTCACCTCGACGGCTTGTTTGCCGTTCGTGGCGACCTGGACGCGATGCCCGGCTTTCTCGAGCACGCGCTTGCCGACGATTTGCGCGGCGAAATTATCTTCGACGAGCAGGACGCTTAACACGCGATCCTGGGTCGGCGCAAGCGTGGGTACGGGCGCATTCGTAGTGTGCGAATTGATTTCGAACGGCACGGCAAAATGAAACGTACTGCCCTTGCCAATTTCGCTTTCGACCCAGATGCGTCCGCCCATCAACTCGACAAGTTGGCGTGAGATAGTCAGACCTAGACCACTGCCGCCGTAATTGCGCGTCGTCGAACCATCGGCTTGGCGAAACGCTTCAAAGATGAGCGATTGTTTTTCCGGCGGAACGCCAATGCCGGTGTCGCGCACGGCAAAATGAAGGTTGGCATTGTCATTTCGAGCCGCATCGCGGCGAGAAATCTCTCCCGCCCGTTCGCTCGCTGAGATTTCTCGGTCACTTTGCTCTCTCGAAATGACATCCTGGTAAACCGACACAGAGATTTCGCCGGCATC
>CAZPIR010000016.1:13973-18657 GCA_964586085.1 uncultured Anaerolineaceae bacterium
CCGCGTTGCCAAGCAGGTTGATGAGCACCTGATTCAAACGACCTGGGTCGCCGATGAGCGCAGTCGGCACATCGGGTGCGACGACGCAACTCGTTGGCAAATGTTTGCGCCGTGCCTCCGCTGCAATGTTTTCGAGCGCTTGGTCGAGGCACACGCGCAAATTAAATTCGGTGTGCTCCAATTCCATCTGCCGTGCTTCGATCTTGGACAAATCGAGAATGTCGTTGATGAGATTGAGCAAATGATTTGCCGACGATTGCACAATGTCGAGCGATTCGCGTTGTTCGTCGTTCAAGGGCGTCTCTTGCAAGAGCGACGACATGCCGATGATACCGTGAAGCGGCGTGCGAATCTCGTGACTCGTGTGCGCGAGAAATTCGCTCTTGGCTTGGCTGGCATCTTCGGCGGCGCGTTTGGCGCGCAACATTTCCTCTTCAATTTGCAGGCGTTGCGTGAGGTCGTTGATAAAAATCACGCCCGCTTGGCGATCTTGGCGTTTGAAAAAGCCAATGCTCGCTTCAATCGGAAAAATCGTGCCGTCTTTTTTCTTTTGATAGCGCAACGGAATGCGTGTGATCTGGCTCGCGCTCGCTTGCCGGGTTTTTTCCGGCTCGGCGGACAAGTCCACATTTTTAAGGTTCAACAATTCGTCGCGCGTGAATCCGTACAGCGCGCACGCCATCGGATTCGCATCCAGGATCGCGCCGCTTGCCGCGTCCACGACGAGCACGGGCGCATTCGCCGCCGCGAACATGCTCCGATAACGATCTTCACTCTCGCGCAAACTCGCCGTGCGTTCCTCAACCTGGATTTCCAAATTTTCGTGCGCGCGTTGTAATTCGCTGTTGACATCTTGGCGCGCGGCAACCGTCGCGGCAACGGACAAGCCGGTGCCGGCAAAAAAGACGAGCGAGAATTGCATCGCGACAATCGCTTGCTCGCGTGTTTCATCAGCGAATGGTCCGATGCCAAAGAACAAGCCCCAAATCATCAACCCGGCGACGGCGGCTTGGGCGAGGGTGGTGCCGCGTAAACCAAACCGATACGCCGACCACACGATAATGCCTAGGAATAGATACAGTGAATCGCTCGCGAGTTCGCTGGGCAACCATCCGCCATAGACGACAAACAGCATCAACAGGAATGCGAATGCGAACAAGCCGATTTCGATGACGGTTAAGCGCGTGAGGGGAAGCGGCGCGCGCACAAACCATACGAGCGCAAGCGGCGTAATGATGAGGATACTTGCCCAATCACCCAGCCACCACATCAACGTGTTCCAGACCCAATTGTGCCAAACCAGTTTGCCGGCAAGTGTGAGCGTCGTGGTCAAGGTAAATGCGGTCAAGGCACTCGCAACACCGGTGATGACGACGAATTTAAAAAATTGTTCGGCGCGGCGCAGAAAATTATCGAGGTGAAACACGCGGAGCAAATGCACGGCGAGCAGGGCTTCGAGCGGGAGGACAAGTGTGAGCACAATCGTCGCCGTGATGCCGACGCCGGTGACGAGACATGCGAGCAGTAAACTGGGTGCGAGCCAGAACCACGCGCGCGCGCCGCGCCACATGACCGCGACAAAGCCGATACCCGCCGGAAACCAGAACAGCGAAAGTCCGCCCGGCGGTGCAATCGAAAGCAAGCCGATCACGGCGGCGGCGAAATAAACGAACGCGATCAAAACGGCTTGGGCGAGTGAGGACTGGCGAAGCGATGCGATCATCTGGCTCTCGATAAAAATCGTCAGTCGCCGATTGATTGTCTGACGACTGACGACTGACGACTGTCTACTGGCTATTGTTGTGCGAACGTATCAATCATCAATTTCACGTCATCGCCAAGCGGGTACAGAATCGGGCACGTGCAACCGTTTTGCCGGTACTGATTCACTTTTTTGCGAACTTCGTCCGGTGTGCCGCTCGCGGTGATGCGTTCGATCAATTCGTCGGGCACGAACTGCATCGCCTCGTGAATTTGTTCTTTTGTCGCGGGCCAACCCAGGATGCTCTGAATTTTCTTGATCGTCTCGTCCGGTGTGCCGCTCGCTTTTTGAATGTGCGGCTGTTGCGCCAGATACTGGGTCAACAATTCTTTCGCCGCGTTCACGGCTTTTTTGTGATCGTGATCCACCGAGCAGACGACGAGTTGCGGGCGATCAATATCGTCGAGTTTGCGCCCGGCTTTTTTCGCGCCCATTTCCAAATGCTTCAACGCTTCAAGGTTGTACTCGGGTGGCACGCAATAATTCAACACCGCGCCGTCGGCGATTTCGCCAGTGAGTTGCATCATCGCGTCACCCGTCGCGCCGATCATGATTGCGACGTTGCGCGGCTCGCGGCGTCCGTGCACGACATCGAGTTCGATGCCGTTGACTTTGTGAAATTCGCCGTTGAACGTGACCCGTTTCATCGCGAGCAATTCGCGCATCACGGTCACGGTCTCACGCATCGCGAGCAAGGGTTTGCGTCGGTCAATGCCGACATTTTTCGCGAGCGGGTCCCACCACGCGCCGATGCCGCAAATGATGCGATTGGGCGCGAGGTCGTCAAGCGTCAAGAAGGTCGCGGCGAGCAAACCAATGTTGCGCGTCCAGTTGTTGATGACGCCGGAACCGATTTTGATTTTTGATGTCACGGCGGCGAATGCCGCCATCGGCACAATCGCGTCGCGCACCAAACGCGACTCGGCTTGCCACACGGCTTCAAAGCCACGTTGTTCCGCGTATTTCGCGTACTCCATGCCCTCACGAATTTCGTGCTTGTCCTGCAAATACATCGCGACACGTTCTGGCATTCAATCCTCCTTTGGATTTTCAACTATGACGGAGGACGGAAGACGGACGACGGATGACCGACCCGTGCCTCCGTCTTCCGTCCTTCGTCCTCCATCGCATTTCACGGATAAATTTTTTCCAGCATACGCGGAAACGGAATCGTCTCGCGCACATGATCGAGTTTACAAATCCACGCGACCGTGCGCTCGACGCCGAGACCGAAACCCGAATGCGGCACCGCGCCGTACCGCCGCAGATCGAGATACCACTCGTACGCTTCTTTCGGCAATTTGTGTTTCGCGATTTGTTTTTCGAGATAATCAAGATCGGCAGAGCGTTCACCGCCGCCGATGATTTCGCCGTACCCTTCGGGCGCGAGTAAGTCCGCGCCGAGCACGACCTTGGGTTCGTTCGGATCGGGCTTCATGTAAAACGCTTTGATCTCGGTTGGATAGCGATGCACAAACACCGGCTTGTCGAACTGGGAACAGATCGTCGTTTCGTGCGGCGCGCCGAAATCATCGCCCCACTGAAAATCGGGATGCCCGTTCTGATGCAAAATTTCAACCGCTTCCGTGTACGAAATTTTGGGGAACGGCGCGATCACTTTTTCGAGCTGGGTTACGTCGCGTTCCAAAATTTTCAATTCTTCCGCGCATTCTTTCAAAATCGTTTGCACGATGTACGACACAAATTCTTCGCCGACCTGCATGTAATCGTCGAGCGTGCCGTACGCCCATTCAGGTTCGACCATCCAGAACTCGGTGAGGTGACGACGCGTTTTCGATTTTTCGGCGCGAAACGTGGGACCGAAACAGTACACTTTGCCGAACGCGGCGGCAGTCGCTTCGTTGTAGAGTTGACCGCTTTGGGTGAGGAACGCGGGCACGCCAAAGTAATCGGTCGCGAACAAGGTTGTCGTGCCTTCGGCGGCGGCGGGCGTGAGGATTGGCGTGTCCACAAGCAAGAACCCGTGATCGTCGAACCAATCGCGAATCGCTTTGATGATGCGCGCGCGAATTCGCAGGATGGCGTGTTGTCGCGGCGAGCGCAACCACAAATGCCGGTTCGCCATCAAAAATTCGACACCGTGTTCTTTCGGCGTAATCGGATAATCGCCGGCAATTTGCGCGACCTGCAAATCCTTGACCGACAATTCGTATCCGCCGGGTGCACGCGGTTCGGCGCGCGGCACGCCGGTCATGATGATGGACGATTCCTGGGTTAATTTTTTCGTCGCCTCAAACGCTTCAGGCGACACTTCTTTTTGAAACACGACGGCTTGAATAAAGCCGGTGCCATCGCGGAACCGCAGGAATTGCAAACGTCCCTTGTCGGTGCGATCCGCCAACCAGCCCTTCATGGTAATTTCTTTGCCGACGTGTGCGGCGATGTCTTGAATGTAAATGTGTTCAGCCATGGTGCCTCATTTGGGAGTTCAGATTTATGCTTTAGGATTTTTTGCGTGCGCGTCCCATTATACTCGAAATACAACTTTGCGACTAACTCTCAGGTGCATCCTCCGGCGGCGCTGGTTTGAATTTTTCGAGCCGTGCATGTAACACCACGAACGGCGCGCGAATTTTGGCGACGAGATTGGTGAGATACACCGCGAACCAGTTTTCCCGTACGACAATCCATGCCGCGTCGAGCATGGCGCGTTCATCGGCGTCGAGTGATTGCGCGGCGTACCGTTCGCGCGTGTACAGGTCGGCGATGCGTTCGGTTGCCTCGTGTGCGTTCGGCATCACGTCGCCGAGCGTGCGCGCGCGCTCAAGCGGCGTTGTAAATTTTTGTTCGCGCACACCGAGCCAACGCGCACGCCTGAGCATCGCCTCGTACGCGCGCGCCGCTGGAGCCAGCCGCGCGGCGCGGCGCGCATCGAGCACTAGCCAACCAATCAATGCGCCT
>CAZPIR010000017.1:0-18592 GCA_964586085.1 uncultured Anaerolineaceae bacterium
GCACGCCCTCGTTCACAATCAACGGACAACAAATCGTCGGCGCACAGCCGTACGAACAATTTGAACGCACGATCAATGTGTTTCTGAAAAAATGAGCCAAAGCAATTGGTAATTGGTAATTGATAATGCGCGCTCTCTTCCGCAAAGCATTTCGCGATTTAACTAAACGCCGGTTGCGTTCGCTCCTCACCATCGGCGCGATTGCGCTCGGCGTCGCCGGCATTGTCGCAATTGTTTCGACCGCGCAAAATCTCACGCGTGCCCAAGTCGCCGCGTACGTCAATGCCTCGCAAGCCGACCTGACCTACTGGGTCTGGGACGCGCCGCCCGCCGCCGAACGCGCGCTCGCCGAAATTCCCAACGTTGCCGTCGCCGAGTTTCGCAACAATGCATACGTCAAATGCAAATGGGGCGGCACGTCGCGTGATGTGTACCTCGTCGGCGTGAATTGGGCGAACCCACGCATCAATCAAATCAATTTACTTGGGCGCGCACCCAACCTCGGCGAATTTGTTGCCGAAGTCAGTGTGCGCGAATTGTTCCCGCTTGCCATCGGCGAATCCATTTCGTGCCGCGCGAGCGACGGCTCGCAACGTCCGCTCACACTCGTGGGCTTTGCGCAATCGCCGAATTATCCGACCGCGCTGATTCTGGATTATGCGACGGTATACACGAGCATGACCGACATACAACGTTTGCTCGGCATCAGCGGCGCGAATCAAGCGCTCGTCAAAGTCAACGATATGGGCAAGGCGCGCGAAACGGCGGATGCGGCGAATCGCATGTTTGATCGGCGTGGCATCAGCCACAACGCGCCGACGATTCGCGACCCGCAAAATTATTTGGGCAAGCGTGAACTCGATGCGTTGTTTGTTCTGCTTACCGTTTTTTCCGGTGTTGGTTTGGTGACGAGCGGATTTCTCGTCGCGAACACACTCGCCGCGATGACGACGGAGCAGGTCGGTGAAATCGGCACGGTCAAAGCAATTGGCGGCACGCGCTGGCAAGTGCTCACGATTTACATGATTGCGTCCGCGATGTACGGGGTGCTCGGCACGTTGCTCGGCGTTGTGTTGGGCGCATTAGCAAGTTGGCGCTTGCTCGCGTACATCGGCGGGCTGTTCAATCTCGATGAGGGATTTGTGGTTTCACCGGAAGGCGTCGCGCTCGGTGCGAGCGTGGGCATCGGCGTGACGATTCTTGCCGGGTTGATTCCCTCGTTCGCCGCGACCGGCATTCGCGTCAAGGACGCGCTCGAAGCGTACGGCATCACGGCGACGTATGGACGCGGCTGGATTGATCGGCTCGTGCAAAAACTTGTCGCCTTGCCGCCGCTCGCCGCGATGTCATTGCGAAATCTCGCGCGGCGCAAAACGCGTTCGTTTGTGACGACGCTGGTGATCGCGGTTGCGGTTGCGTCCTCGCTTGCCGCGCAAAGCACCAGCGCGTCGGTGGATGCGGCGATTGATGGCTTGTTCACAACGTTTCGCGCCGATGCGTGGGCGTGGTTGAATACCTGGGTCGGCACTAATTTCACGTCAAACTTTCGCGCGCAGGAAGGCGTGCGCGCCGCCGAGGTCTGGTCGCTGACGGACGGTTGGGCGGGCACGAGCCGCGTGCGTGTGTGGGGTTTGCCGGCGGACACGCAACTGTACGCGCCGCGTTTGGTCGCGGGGCGCTGGCTCGATACGAACGACCTGGACGCGGTTGTCGTGTCTACTGACCTGGTTCAGGAAATTCATACCCAGGTCGGCGATTCACTCGAAATCGAAATCAGTGAAGTGCGGCGTCCCTTTAAGGTTGTCGGCATCGTCATTGACAACAGTATTTTTCTGGGCAGTCGTGTGGCGGGCAAAGTGTTTGTGCCGGAAAAGATGCTGGAGAAAATGCAAGAGCGCGAGGGCTGGGCAACTTTTTTTGCGCTCGGTTTCGATCAGTCCGACCCGGCGACAGTTGAAAAACGCTTGGCGCAACTCGCTACGCGTTTTGAAAAAGTGGGTATGGGGAGTGGTTCGGCGTACCGCGAAGTGCGCGGCGCAAAAGAACAGACGCGCATTCTCTCGCTTGCGCTGTACGCGATGGCGTTGATTATCGGCGCGCTCGGCGCGCTGGGTGTCATCAACACGCTCGCGCTCAACGTCCTTGAGCGTCGCCGCGAAATTGGGGTGTTGCGTTCTATCGGCGCGGCAGATCAAAATCTCGTCCAAGTATTTTTGACCGAAGGCATCGCGATGGGCTTGGGCGGCTGGGCGCTTGGTCTAGCGATTGGCTATCCGCTCGGACAACTTTTGCTCAACCTAATGCAAGCCGTGCTGTTTCACATTGATTATGTTTTCACGCCTCGGATGATGTTGGCGAGTTTGGTTTTTGCGCTGGTGCTCGCAGTCCTTGCGAGTCTTGCGCCTGCTCTCGCGGCGGCACGCATGCGCGTGGGGCAGGTGTTACGGTATGAATAAGGTGCGTGAATACGCAAGGGAGCAGGGGAGTAGGGGAGCAGGGGAGCGGAGGAACAGAGAGGCTTGCTCGCTTTTTCCCTTTCTCCCGTGCTCCCCGGCGATTTTTCTGCTTGCTTGGTTATGTTTGTCTGCCTGTCAGTCCACCGCGACGCCTGCGCCATCCCCGACGCCGCCGCTGGCGATTCAAGCCGGCATTGCCGGAATTTTATTTGACGAGCGCACCGTCTTGCTCGACCAACGCGCGGAACCTTTCTTTAAGGTTCGTTTGAGCGAGGGCGCAGAAATTATCGGCGCGGATAATCAGCCGATTAGTTTGCTCGATTTGCAAAGTGGCGACCTGGTGCGCCTCGAAGGTCGCACGACTGAGCCGAATGTGTTTATCGCACAACGCCTTGTTGTGATTCGCCCCATCGTGCCGATCCCCACTCGCGCGCCAACTTCGATTTACACGTCCACGCCCAGTGCAACCCCGCGCGTTTCTCCGACGCCCACCGTTACTCCGCCGATTCCGGCGGCAGATCGTTTGCCTCTGCCTGGCACATTGTTCATTGCCGACAGCGGCAACAATCGCGTACTGGAGGTGACGAATGATCGTCGCATCGTGTGGTCGAATTCGGATAATGTGCCGGACGATGTGTTGTTGACACCGCAAGGCAAATCGCTCATCGTCAATCACGCGCGTTTTAATCAGGTCGCGGAAATTGACCTTGCTTCGCGCGCGGTCACGTGGTCATTCGGTGAGTGGGGCGTGGGCAAAACCGATGACGCGCATCTCAATTCGCCGGCGAGCGCGCATCGTGTGGCGGATGGCTTGACGCTTGTCGCGGACACGCTGAATTGTCGGATCGTTGCGATTTCGCCGGAGAAAAAAATCGTGACGCAAATCGGCAAGACGGGGCAGTGTGGTAACGACCCAGGATTGCTGGACAAACCGGTGGGCGCGAATCCTTTGCCGAACGGGCGCGTGTTGGTGACCGAGGCGGGCAATCGGCGGGTGAGCGAGATGGATGTGCAAGGCAAGGTGTATCGCTCGGTCACTTTGCCGAACATGGTTTATCCATCTGAAGCGCATCTAACGCAAGCGGGGAATATTTTGATCGCGGCGTACGAAAAACCAGGTCGCGTGTTTGAGATTGCTTGGAATGGCAAGGTGACCTGGGAATTTTTTCCACGCGCCGAAGTGGATTGGCTCGACCGTCCCTCGCATCCACTCGAACTGCCGAATGGCAACATTGTCTTTAGCGATGATTTCAATCATCGTGTGGTGATTGTGAATCGCGCGTATCGCGTGCTGTGGCAGTACGGTGTCAAAGGCGTCCCGGGAACTGTGTCGGGCTATCTCAATGTGCCGCGCGGTTTGGATTTTCGTGCCCAGCCGATTCCGGCGGCAACGTTCACGGCGCTTGTGCCAACCGTGACGCCGACCACCACGCCGACCGTGCCGCGTTAAATTGTGAAATCGTCAAGGTGCCAACCATCCGTCTCGTGCGCGAACGGTAAAATTGACGAAGCATGCCCAGTGACCACGCGTTCCAGCGCATCCATCCGCGACATCAACGAAATCACAGACGCGCCAATCATGTCCGGCATCACGTTGTGATTCAGGTCGGGCGTGTCCAAGCCGCGCGGTTTACTGCGCATGACCGGCTGACCCGGCACGCCGACGACCACCGAATTTGGCGGGACCGGTTTGACGACCACGGCGTTTGCGCCGATGCGCGAGTTTGCCCCGACCGTGATTGCTCCCAGGATTTTTGCGCCCGCTCCGACGACGACGTTATTCTCCAAGGTCGGATGACGCTTTCCCTTGTTCAAACTTGTGCCGCCCAACGTGACGCCGTGATATAACGTCACATCGTCGCCTACCTCGGCGGTCTCGCCAACGACGACGCCCATGCCGTGGTCAATGAAAAAACGTTTGCCGATCGTCGCGCCCGGATGAATCTCGATGCCGGTGATGCCGCGCGCGATTTGCGAAACCCAGCGTCCGAGCAGTTTGAATTTACGAATCCACAACCAATGCGAAAGACGATGCGCCCACAATGCATGCAAACCAGGGTAGAGTAAAACCACTTCGAGCCAACTGCGCGCGGCAGGGTCGCGATTGAAAACGGATTGTATATCGTCACGAATCATTTGAAACATAATTACCTCAAAAACGACGAAAGACGGAAGACGAAGGACGAAGGCAATTGTTCCGTCATGCGTCCTTCGTCCTCCGTCATTGGTCTTCCGTCCTCTGACTAATCTGCTAAACTCGCAAACAGCGCGGTGCTCAGGTATCGCTCGCCGAACGACGGAATGATGACGACGATCAACTTGCCCGCGTTCTCTGCGCGCTTGGCGACCTGGATCGCCGCCCAGGTTGCCGCGCCGGATGAAATGCCGACGAGCAAACCTTCTTCCTTTGCCATGCGGCGCGCGGTCTCGAACGCATCTTCGTTTTTCACGCGAATCACTTCGTCGTAGATTTTGGTGTTGAGCACTGCCGGTACAAAGCCCGCGCCAATACCTTGAATTGGGTGCGGACCTTTTTGCCCGCCCGACAACACCGGCGACGCATCCGGTTCAACCGCCACTGCTTTGAACGAGGGGCGACGCGACTTGATGACTTCGCCGATGCCGGTGATCGTGCCGCCGGTGCCAATGCCCGCGACGAGAAAATCTACCTTGCCATCCGTGTCGCGCCAAATTTCTTCGGCGGTCGTCTTGCGATGAATTTCCGGGTTCGCCGGGTTTTTGAATTGTTGCGGCAGAAAATATTTTGGGTCAGACGCGGCGAGTTCTTCGGCGCGCTTGATGGCGCCGCCCATGCCTTCGGGTCCGGGCGTCAAAATCAATTCCGCGCCGTACGCGCGCAGTAACATGCGGCGTTCCTTGCTCATCGTCTCCGGCATTGTGAGTACGAGCTTGTAGCCGCGCGCGGCGGCGACCATCGCGAGCGCGATGCCGGTGTTGCCGCTTGTCGGTTCGACGATGATTTTGTCTTTGGTGAGCACGCCGGCTTTTTCCGCCGCGTCAATCATCGCAAACCCGATGCGGTCCTTGACGCTGTGCGCGGGATTGTAAAACTCGAGCTTGGCGACGACGGTGGCAACCGCGCCCTCGGTCACTCGATTCAATTTGACGAGTGGCGTGTTGCCGATCAATTCGGTGACGTTACTGGCGATTTTCATTTTTCCCTCCTTGGGATGTTTGGATTTGCAAAATAAAAAAACCGAGCGCGTGCTCGGTCGTCGGTGAGCGATGCGCCTGCGTGATGCGATGATGGCGGAGGCAGGCGAGTCGCGGAATGTTTGGTCAAATGCAAAGACCCAGACGCGGCTAGTGCCTCCGCTGGGGACAGGCGCATTTCGAATTGGCAAATGCAAAAGGAGTAGTCAACATTTTTGTCCTCGAACGATTTGCATTATAGCCGACTCGCATCCCAAGTCAAGAGGTTGAGGCGAATGTTAATGCAATTCAAATGATTGGGATTAAAAACCCCTTGACGCTCTGGGTGGCTTGTGCTAAAGTTGAGATGTAATTCGAGTTCGCTCCCATCCTTTTGTATCACATAGATCGCGTGTCAATTTGGCGCGTAACCGTGAGACCATGCGAAAACTAAAACTCCAAGTCCAAATGACAGTTGATGGATATATTGCGGGACCCAATGGCGAAATGGATTGGATGGTTTTCGCTTGGGACGATCCGCTCAAAAAATATGTCACAGAACTAACCGAACCGATTGACTGGATCGTGCTGGGACGAAAACTAGCGGAAGGATTCATTCCTCACTGGGCTAGTGTAGCCGCCAATCCAGAGCACCCGGAATTTACGGCGGGCAAGAAATTTACCGATACGCCCAAAGTTGTTTTTTCCAGAACGCTCGCCAATTCAAAATGGGACAATACCGTTTTGGCAAAAGGTGACCTGGTTGACGAGATCACGCGATTGAAAAACCAAGTTGGTCAGGACATCATTGCGTATGGCGGCGCGACTTTTGTCTCAGCCCTTGTCAAACACGGCTTGATTGACGAGTTGCATTTGTTCATCAATCCCAGTGTCATCGGTAAAGGCATGAGCATTTTCAGAGAACTGGACCACAAACAAAATCTGAAACTCGCGCAAGCCACTTTTTTTGAATGTGGAATTGTGGTTCTTCATTATGAGCCGAAACGCGACTAGGGGGGCTGTTATTTCACCCCGATGCCAGCGGGATCGGTATTGATCTAAATAGAAAAACGAGCTAGTCCTGTCAGAGGTGAAAAATACCCGGGGGCTGGTTTGTATTTCTCCAACCATAGAAAGGAAGTTTGACGATTGAAGAACTCGTCCGAAAATGCGCTGGAGATTCGTTCCGCTTCGCGTGTGTTGCGACAGCGCGATATTGAATTTATTGAGAACGCGTTGCGACGCGTGGGCGCGTTTGGCGAAGTGCATCTCGTCGTCGAACGCGGGCGCATTCGATTTGTGCGCACCATCAAGAGCGAGTCGGTGGACGAACCCAAAGCGCAACCCAGTTTGATCGAATCCTAATTCCGCCGGAGTTTTCGTTGAATCGTTTGTTGCTGTACGTGCATCGTCAAGCGACGAGTGTGCCGCGTTACCTGCTCGAACAAACCGTCCTAGTTCTGTTTGGCTGGGTTCCGACTGTGCTCGGGGTAGGCATTCGCGCCATCGTGTACCGTTTGATTATGCGGATGGACGGTATCAGCGCCATCGAGAACGGCGCGCGTATTCGTTTTGCCAGCAACGTCAAACTGGGCAATGGAGTTTATCTGGATGAAGGCGTGTATTTGCACGCGTGTCCCGCCGGCATCGAAATCGGCGCGAACAGTTACGTGATGCATCACGCCGAATTGCATGTCTATAATTTTCGCGATTTGCCGGACGCCGGCATTCGCATCGGCAAAAATTGCCTGATCAGTGAATTTAATGTTTTGCGCGGACAGGGCGGCATTACGATTGGCGACAATGTATACACCGCGCCGCTCGTGCAATTGCTCGCGGTCAATCACGTCTACAACGACCCCAAACGTCCCATCATCGAGCAGGGCATCACCGCGCAAGGCATCGTTGTCGAAGACGATTGTTGGCTCGGTGCGGGCGCAATCATTCTCGATGGTGTGCGCATTGGACGCGGTGCCGTGGTCGCCGCCGGCGCGGTGGTTGCCAAAGATGTGCCGCCGCACACGCTCGTCGGTGGTGTGCCGGCGCGAGTGCTCAAAACGATTACCGGTGACGATCCATTGCCGGACATTCCCATCTACGCCGGGTCTGAAACCGCGGCATTATCGGAGAAACCATGACTACTCTGTCAGTTGTTATTCCAGCGTACAACGAAGAGGACGGAATTGATCGCGTCATCAAACGCGTGCTCGGTGTGCGCGACGCGCTCAAAGATGCCGGCGCCGACCTCGAATTTATCATCGTGGACGATGGCTCGCGCGACCAGACCGCCGCAAAAATCGCGACGTATCCCGACGTGCGTTTGATTCGCCATCCCAAAAATCGTGGCTATGGCGCGGCGATTAAAACCGGTTTTCGTCACGCCGCCGGCGAGTATCTTGCGTTTCTCGACGCGGACGCGACGTATCCGCCGGAAAATTTGCCGGACTTGCTGCGCGCGGCAATTCAGGAAGATGGCGACATGGTGGTGGCTTCGCGCATGAGCGGCGCAAAAAGTGAAATGCCGTTGACGCGGCGCGTGGGCAACCTCGCGTTCGCCACCTTGTTAAGCGTGATTGGCAATCAACGTGTGCGCGACACGTCGAGTGGCATGCGCGTGATTCGCCGCACGAAACTTGAATCGCTCTATCCTCTACCGGATGGTTTGCAGTTTACGCCGGCGATGAGCACGCGCGCCCTGCACGAAAATCTCAAGGTGATCGAAGTGCCGGTGCCGTATTCGGAACGCGTCGGTCGCTCGAAACTTTCCGTTGTGCGCGATGGTTTTCGATTTACGAATGCAATTGTGTGGACGGCGCTCGCGTACAACCCGGTGCGGATCCTGGGTTTGATTGCGCTGACCTTGATTGCGTTGGCGGCGATGGCCGCGCTCTATGTGGTCGGTTTGCGTTTAAGCGGTGTAACGACCTTGAACGCGTGGCAGTTGTATTTAATTTTTGGGGCGGTGCTCTTTAGTATTGCGGGCATCAGTTTGTTCACGCTCGGCGCAATGTTCAACTACCTCGTCGCGCTGTTTCACAAAAAACCGGTGCGGCAAGGATTGTTTGGCAAGCCGATGTTCAGCACGCCGCTCGAATATCATTTCGGTTGGGTTGGCGTAATGTTTGCCATCATCGGCACGGCGATTGGCGTCGGCGCGCTCATCCTGAGTTTGCAAGAGTGGGGCATTGAGCGATTGTGGTTGTGGTTGTTGGTCGCCGCCGCGTTTGCCATAATCGGCATTCAGTTGATGGTGTCGTGGGTGGTGATGCGCGTGCTCGACGAACTGGCTCAGCGCGACGCATTCGCTCACCGCGATTTGGTGGATGATTAACCAGGACGAAATTTGTTTTGTTGGATGCACGTTGCGACAGTCGGCACTCCATTGTCGGCGGTCGTTGAATAAGGAGTTTTCTCGAAATGTCCGAAGATAAAGTGACGGTCAATCTGGGTACACGTACGCGCCAAATGATTCCGGTGCCGCGTTTCCCGGACGCGAGCGCTGTGGTGCGTCAGGGCATCACCGCCACCGAACGATCCCAGGATGCGGTGGATGTTCTGTTAGTCAATCCGCCCGCGCCGGATGGCGGCATTTGGATTCGCAGTCAACATCGTGTTGGGCGCAAGTCGCGCGAAAATATGTTTTGGCCCCAGGTCGAACTGGCGCAGATGGCGGCGTTGCTTGTGAACGATTACAAGGTCGCGATCATTGACGCGATTGGCGAACGCTTGTCGTGGACAGCGTTTGAAGCGCGTCTCCGCAAGTTACAGCCGAAATATTATTTGACCGAGATGACCGCGCCGACATTGCAGAACGATATGTACGGTGTGTTCCTCGCCAAAGCGATTGGCGCAAAAACAATGGCGTTCGGTACGCACGTGACGCCGATGCCGTACGAAACAATGGATCCATTCCCTGCGCTCGATTTTATTTTGCGCGGCGAACCGGAAATGACCTTGCGCGAAATCGTGGACACATTCGGAGGCAAGCCCGCGAGCGGTCCCAGCATCATCAAGTTGCTCACCGATACTGGGTCGCAAGTGCCGACGAAATCTATCGCCGAGGCGAATGGTGACTTGTCGCACATCAAGGGTCTCGTGTGGCGCAAAGAAGGCAAGGTCATCGTCAACTCAGATCGTCCATTCATTCCGAACCTGGACGACTTGCCGACGCCTTTGCACAATCTCTTGCCGCTCCAAAAATATCGCGGACCGATGATGAAAGGCGCGTACTCGTTCGTCGTGCCGAGTCGCGGTTGTAGCGCAGGTTGTATCTATTGTATCAAGCACGTGAGTTATCAATGGTCGCTCCGTCTGCGCTCGCCCGAAAACATTATGAAAGAATTGCGCCTGCTCAAATCGCTCGGCATCAATTACTTTCAGTTCTATGCCGACCTGTTCACCTTGTCGCGCGAGCAGGTCATTGGCATTTGCAAAGCGATGGTCGAGGAAAAACTCGACATGCACTGGATGAGCAACAGCCGCGTAGATTACGTGGATGAGGAAATGTTGCAGTGGATGGCAAAAGCCGGTTGCTGGATGATTTCGTGGGGCATCGAGTCGGGCAGTTACGAAATCTTGAAACGCGCGCACAAGGGCGCTGACCCAGCCAAAGCCGAACGCGCGTTGACCTGGGCGCGTCAAGCCGGTATTCGCAACTGGGGCTATTTTATCATCGGCTTGCCCGGCGAAACCGAAGAGACGATTCAGCAAACGATGGCGTTCTCGAAAAAATTGCCGCTCGACATTGCGCTGTTTCACATCGCCGCGCCGTATCCCGGGACGCCATTTTTCTTTGAGGTCGTCAAGAATGGTTGGTTCCGACCTGGGACGCGTTGGGAAGAAGTGGACATGGATCGCTCGACGGTGCTCGATTATCCCAACTTACGCGCCGAGCGACTCGAGTACTGGCAAAAGCGCGCGTTTCGTGAATGGGCGTTTCGACCCGGACCAATTTTCTGGTTCTTGCGGAGCATGAATACCTGGGAAGGCATCAAGTCCGGTTTGAGCATCATCACGCAACATTTTGGCTGGCTCGGCGAATCGTCGCTTGCAAGTGAAACAGGAAAATAACGGTTGGACTTTAATCGGCGTTTACCGGTTGCGTTCATAGTTTGTCTGGTCTTGTTTTTTGCCAGCGCGCTCCTCGGCGCATTGATCTCGTACAACACTACTCTCGCGTGGAGCCGCTTGCTTTTAATTGTCATCAGTCTTGCCGTGTGCGTGCTGTTTGCAACCTTGCCCGACCGTGCCGGCTTTTCGTGGATGTTCGTCGTGTTGCCCGTTGCGTTGATTGTGTACTTTGCGTTGACGAATGATTGGACGGTGCGACTGGGCAAAGTGGCGTGGCTCGACCCGATTCTGCGCTGGTTCGCAACTTGGCAACCGCGTATCCCGGGTCTCGCGCTCGACTCGAACTCGTTTGGCGGCGCGCTCGCGATGCTCATCCCGTTGCAAATTGCCGTGCTCGTGCGCGAAAAAATCTTGGGTCGTGTGCCGAGTATCGCGTTTATCGCCGTTTCAATCCTGGGTTTGATTGTCAGTGCGTCGCGCGGCGCTTGGGTGGCGAGCGGCTTGGTTGCGTGGAGTGTTGTAAGTTGGTACGTGCTCGCGCGCGTGATGCCGGGTTCGCGTGTGCGTTTAACAATCTGGTTTGCGTTCATCGTGATGACGATTGGCGTCCCACTTGCGTTGACGCCGCTCGGTGCGGCGTTGTTGGATGCGGGTGGCGGACACTGGGACGTGGCGCGCAACAGTCTTGACCTCGTGAGCGATTATCCATTCACCGGCATCGGGCTGGGTGCGTTCACAATGGCGTACTCGAGTTACGTTTTGCTCGTGCATGTGCCGCATACGATTCACGCGCACAATTTGTTTTTGGATATTTGGCTCGAACAAGGGTTGCTTGGTCTGCTCGCATTTGTCGGCTTGATTATTGCGGGCGTGTTGAATATATCGAGTTCGCGTTGGCGGATTGCCGCGCTCGCCTCGCTTGGTGTGGTGCTCGTGCATGGCTTGCTCGACGATGCGTTTTATGGGTATGGCGGCAATGCGATTCCGTTCTTGCTTGTGCCGCTCGGCTTGTTGGCGCGACGTGAAATGTCGGCGGAAAATAAATGGCGTGCATCGTGGCGATGGGCGATTGCGCCAGGCGCGTTAGTCGTGTTAGCGGTTTTACCAATCACGCGTTCGATGTTTGTGGCGAATCTTGCGGCACTAGATCAAACGCGTACCGAGCTGTCGGTTTACAGTTGGCCTACCTGGGGTATTCAAGACCAGGTGCGCCGCGCGAAACAAAATGAACTCGCGCCGATCATCGCGCAGTACCAAGAAGCGTTGATGCTCGACGCGCAGAATGCGAGCGCGCAACGTCGCTTGGCGCAAATCGAAATTTCGTTAGGCGCATACGATTCGGCGCAAAAACATTTGCAAGCGATGCACACGTTTGCACCATCGCGCGCGGCGACGCAAATGCTCGGCGAAGTGCACGCGCTTGCCGGCAATCCGGCTTGTGCCGCGAGTTTGTGGCGCACGATTGATACGAGTGTGGGGCAACTAGAAATTCGGCAATGGTGGTACGAACAGCTTGGCGATAAGGAACGCGCAACCTCGATTCAACGCGCGATCCAATCGCTTGCACGGGGAGAGGGCGGACGTTGTTAGGTCTGAATTGGAAAATGAATCAAAAAATATGGCGCGCCATTTGCTTGGGTGTGGGATTGTTTATAGTTGGCTTGTTGACCTGGGCGAGCCATCCGCTTGTCTTGGAAGCGCAAACGAATTTGCAATGGGCGGTGCCGCAACGTATTCGTGGCATTGCGGATGATTCCGAGCCGCCGTACATTGTCGCCGACCAGAATCGTACGCTTCACGCGTTCTCGACGCAATGGGCGGGCGTAGCAGGGCGCGGCGACCTCGCGGTGTTTTACAGTCAGTGGTCGCCTTTGCGCGGTTGGTCGGCGCCGGTGGATGTGCTCTTGTCGCCGCACGCGCAACAAGCGACGGTGCTGGGCGCGTTCCTGGATGTGCGTGGCATATTGCACGTCATCTTTTTTGGTGGTGTCGCCGAGAGCGCGGAAATTTATTACGCGCAAGCCCCGGCGGCAATGGCGAGCCAAGCAAAGGCCTGGTCCATGCCGCTGATGGTTGGTGCGCACGCCGGCAGTTTAATGTCCGGCGCGATTGCCGGCGACGCACAAGGCAACATTCACATCCTTTACACGGGCAACGGCGAAGGCAACGGACTCTATGCAATTCGTTCGAGCGATTGGGGCAACACCTGGGCAGATGCCAAAGCGGTTTTTTTGACCGGGAGTGATTCGCTCTGGGTCTATGGCACTCAGGCGACGATTGACTCGCAAGGTCAATTGCATGCAGTGTGGACCGTGGACAACAAAGCTGGCAACGGCGACGCGGTTTATTATGTGCGCCTGGAGTCTGACCACGTTCGCTGGAGTTTGCCGACCGTGATGCAGACGCGCCGCGATTGCAGTTACGAAGCGGACTGGGCTTCGATCATTCCGTACAAAGACCAAGTGATTATGGTGTACAATTGCGGCAACCCGGCGACTCGTTGGGTGCGTCGTTCGACGGATGGTGGCAGAACCTGGTCGTTACCGACTCAGCCTTTTGCGCTTGTGGGTGAAACCGGCCCGATGGCGTTGGCGATTGACAGCAATAATGTGTTGCATGGTGTGCTCGCAAATCGCACGAGCGACAATCGTTTGTACGGTTTGTGGCACACGACCTACAACGGCGACACGTGGAGCGCGCCGAAATCCATTACAACCGGTCCACGCACGAATGATTTCGATCCGTCGCGTCCGCGTGCGGTGATGAGCCAGGGCAATTTGCTCGCGGTCGTATGGCGCAACGACCCAGGTCCAGATATGACACCGATGCTATGGTTTTCGTACGCCAAAGTAGAGGCGCCTGAACTGCCGGAAAAACCTCTGCCGACGCCGGTGCCTGCCCCCATCATCACGGCGAATCCGGCGGCGACGCCAACCGTCGGACGCGTCAATGGGAATCCAACCAGAGTAGTGCCGGTTGTGCGCACCCCGCAGTTTGATCCTGGCGCGCCGGTGTTGGTGGACAATCGCCCTGACACGGGCATCGTGATTGCGGTTTTGCCGGTGTTGTTGCTCGTCGTCGTGTTGTTGTTTGTGCGACTGCGTCGTTGACCAGTTGCAAATTTTTTCGCGAGGGCTATCGTCGTGATTGAAAACCTGCGAGCATTATTTCATGCGCGTGAACTGCTCGAAGCATGGACGGGGCGCATCATCCGCGCGCGTTATCAGCAATCCATCCTGGGTGGGTTGTGGGCAATTATTCAACCCGGCGCGGCGGCAATTATTTTTAGCGTCGTGTTTACGCAAGCAATCAAAGTGGATACGAGCGGAATGCCATATTTGCTTTTTTCGTATGTCGCGCTTGTGCCATGGACGTTGTTTGCGGCGTCGTTGAGTGATATGGTTAACTCACAGACCGAGAATATGAACTTGGTGACGAAAATTTATTTTCCGCGCGAGATTTTGCCGCTTGCTTCGTTGATGGCTCGCCTGTTGGATTTTGCGATTGCGCTGTGCGTTTTTGTAGTGTTGGCAATCTTTTACCAACATTTTGTGATTTCGCTAATGTGGCTCTACCTGCCGGTGATACTCGTCATCCAGGTCTTGTTCGTGTTGGGACTGGGTTTGATGGGCGCGGCATTGAACGTGTTTTATCGTGATGTTCGGCATATCGTCGCGCTCGGCTTGCAAATTTGGATGTATGTTTCGCCGGTCATCTATCCTTCCAACCTCGTGCCGGCAAATTTGCGTGTGTGGTATTTCCTCAATCCGATGGCGGGTATTTTGGAATCGTATCGTGCCGTGCTGTTGTACGATAAATCGCCGGACGGTACGCTCGCGTTCGCCGGGGTAATTGCGGTTGGCGTGTTCGTGTTCGGCTATTGGCTGTTCAAGCGCGTCGAATTTCAATTCGCGGACGTTGTGTAAAGCAAAATGAATCCACTTATCCAAGTTTCGCATGTGACCAAGCGTTATCGTATCGGACAAAGTTTTCCTACGTTGCGTTCCGCGCTCGCTGGCAAGCGTGAGGCGCAGGAAGAAAAATACTACTGGGCGCTCAAGGATGTGAATTTCGCGCTTGAAGCCGGCGATGCCATGGGCATCATTGGTCCGAATGGCGCGGGCAAGACGACCATCCTTAAGATTTTGTCGCAGGTCACGCGTCCGACGAGCGGCGAGATTCACGTAAATGGTCGCTTTTCGGCGTTGATTGAATTAGGCGCGGGCTTTCATCCTGATCTCACCGGGCGCGAAAATATTTTTCTCAACGGCGCGATCCTGGGAATGCGCAAAGCGGAAATCAAATCGCGTTTTGACCAGATTGTTGATTTTGCTGGCATCGGGCATTACCTCGACACGCCGGTCAAGCGCTACTCGTCTGGTATGTACGCGCGTTTGGGTTTTGCGGTTGCGGCACACATTGATCCGCAAGTGCTGTTGGTGGATGAAGTGTTGGCGGTTGGTGATTACGCGTTTCAACTGAAATGTTTTGCGCGGATGGACGAACTGCGCGCCAATGGCACCACGCTGATTTTTGTGTCGCACAATATGGAAGCTGTGCGACGCGTGTGCAACAAAGGTTTGGTGATGTATCGCGGCGATGCGATTTTCCAGGGTACATCCGGCGAAGCAGTTGTCGCGTTTTCCGAAGCGTTGCGCCGCGCGGCGCGCGAATCGAAAGGCAACATCCCGGACGAGGGCGGTTTGTCGCAACGCGTGATGACGTTCGACGCCGAAGTGCAAGGTGTGAGTTTGCAAAATGCGGCAGGGCAACCCATTACGGTTATCGAATCCGGTTCGTCGGTTACGGTTGTCGAGGAAGTGGTGTTTCATAAAGACGTATCCGCGCCGATTTTTTCGTTGACGGTTCGTACGCCCGATGGTCGTTTGGTCTACGATACGACGACGCGCTGGATGAAAATGCAAACGCCGAATTTTACCGCGGGCGAGCGATGCCAGGTCTTGTTCAAACTCGATTGCCCGTTGATGGAAGGCGAGTATCAATTGGGCGTGGACATTGCGTCCACCACGTTCAGCCATTACTATGATCGGCTGGAACATGCGTTAGGGTTCTGGGTCAAGAGTGGCGAGCAAGCCAAGGGATTGGTTGATTTGAACGCTCAGGTCGAAATTAAAAAATTGGACATGGAAGAAGCGCATGGGCGCGCCCAGGGTTAGCGTTATTATCCCGGCGTACAAGCAAGCCGATTATCTGGGCGAAGCGATTGCGAGTGTATTGAATCAGACGTTCGCTGACCTCGAAGTGATTGTGGTCAACGATGCGTCACCCGACGACACCGACCAGGTCGTCAAGCAGTTTAACGATCCGCGACTCAAGTACATTGTTCACGCAGAAAATCAAATGCTCGCCGCCGCGCGCAACACCGGCATTCGCGCCTCAACGGGCGAGATCATTTTTTTGCTCGATGCGGACGATTTGTTCCACCCGGATAAAATCAAGGCGCATGTCGAATTTCTCGACGCGCATCCGGCAATCGGCTCGACGTATAATGCGCGCTTCGGCATTTATCATTCGCCGCAAGACACGTTTGAATTGTGGCGTCCGCCGTTGACGGTGGGGCTATCCGATTTTGTGATGGGCTTTCCGTTTTCACCGAGCGATATGGTCGTGCGCCGCGCTTGGCTGTTCCGGGTTGATTTGTTCGATGCCAGTTACACGGCGTTCAGTGAAGACCTGGACATTAATTGCCGGCTCGCGTTGGCAGGTTGTCAGTTTGCGAGCGTAAATCGCGCGCTAAATTATCGGCGCACGCATCCTGCGCGTGTAATTAAAAATATCACGGCTCGCTTGGATGCGGCGTTGCGCGCGCTGGAAATCACCTTCACGGACGCGCGATGCCCGCAAGATGTGCTGGCTTTGCGCGGTGCGGCGTATGCCGCGCATTATTTGGTCTGGGCATTTCGCGCGTTGGCGCAGAACGAGACTGACCTGGGGCAAACGTATCTGCGTCAAGCCGCGCAACTCGATCCCAGGATTTTGGATGGGCGCCCGTGCGAGTTGGTAAATTTGTTTTTGCATCAATGTCTCGCCGATGCGAGCGACGATCATGCGGTGGCATTGCCGCGCCTGTTTGCGCAACTGCCGTCGGAAATGGCATCGCTCGCCGAGCAGTTGGATTGGGCGATTACGCGCGGTTATCTTGCGCTTGCCACACGCGAGGCGATGTGGGGTGATGCCGACCAAGCACGCGAGTATTTCGAGCAATGTGCGCAACGCGGCGATGGGGCGGACGAAGCGTACGTTACCCAGTTGGCGTATCAACTGTGTAATTATGAAATCGAGTTTGGTGATGCGGCAACCCAGGTCATCTTGCGCCGTTTGGAACCCGGCTTGCAAAAGGTCGGCGCAAAAAATGTCATGCGGTCACTGCGTGGACAGTACGCGATCAATAGCGTCTTTCAAAATTATTGGAACGGCAGATACGCCCGCGTGCCCGGTCATGTGATTCGCGCGATTGCGAATCAACCCAAACATCTTGCCAATCGTGGTGTGTGGGCGATCCTGGGACGCGCCGTATGGCAGATGATGCGTGGCAAATCAAATTGAAAATTGACGAGAGAGACAAACATGGCAAACATTCCTTTTAATCGTCCGGCGATTGTAGGCAAGGAACTGTACTATATCGCGCAAGCGATTCAGAGCGGACACGCCGCGGGCGATGGCACATTCACCAAAAAATCGCACGCATTGCTTGAACAGGCGCTTGGCGTGCCGAAAATTTTATTGACCACGTCGTGCACGGACGCGCTCGAAATGTGCGGCTTGTTGCTCGACATCCATCCCGGCGATGAAGTCATCGTCCCCTCGTTTACGTTTGTCAGTTCGATCAATGCATTCGTTCTGCGCGGTGGACGTCCGGTGTTTGCGGACATTCGTCGCGACACGTTGAACATTGACGAGACGCAACTTGAACGTTTGATTACACCGCGCACCAAAGCGATTGTCGTTGTGCATTATGCCGGCGTGGGTTGCGAGATGGACACGATCAATGCGATTGCGGCAAAGTATAACGTTCCAGTCGTCGAAGATAACGCGCACGGTTTGTTCGGCAAGTACAAAGGTCGCTATCTTGGCACCCTCGGCGCGTTGGCGACGCAAAGTTTTCACGAAACGAAAAATTTCACGTGCGGTGAGGGCGGCGCGTTGCTCATCAACGACCCGGCATACATCGAACGTGCGGAGATCGTGCGCGAAAAAGGCACGAATCGCAGTCGGTTCTTTCGCGGGCAAGTGGACAAGTACACCTGGGTGGATGTCGGGTCGAGTTTCTTGATGTCGGACATTCTCGCGGCGTACTTGTACGCGCAACTCGAAGCACGTGAAGAGATTCAATCCAAGCGGCGGCAGTTGTGGGAATATTATTATCAACAGCTCAATGCCTGGAGCGAAGAGAACCAGGTGCAGTTACCGATTGTGCCCGTGGATTGTGAACAATCGTATCACATGTTTTACATGTTGCTTCCGACGTTTGAGGCGCGTCAATCCTTGATCGCCCACCTCAAAGCGCAGGGTATTTCGAGCGTGTTCCATTATTTGCCACTGCACTTGTCGGACATGGGCAAGCAATTTGGCGGCAAGCCCGGCGATTGCCCGGTGACCGAGGATCTGAGTGATCGTTTGGTGCGTTTGCCGTTTTACAATGATTTGACGGAAGACGATCAAGCCCGCATCGTGCGCGCGATCATGGACCATCCCATCTCCGCTACCTCTTGATAGTCACGGAATAATACCATGCGACTAGGCATCGTCAACGAAGAAACCTGGGGCTTTTTCAACGAAATCTTTGCCGATCTCCAAACCCACTATGAAACTAGTGTGTTCCAACGTCACGTCATTGATCTGCCGGTGTTTCAATCACGAGTCAACGCCGTGTGGGTGCGCCGCAAACTGTC
>CAZPIR010000018.1:0-17116 GCA_964586085.1 uncultured Anaerolineaceae bacterium
CCCGGCAAAATGACGACACGCTGGGGTGGGTTTATTGCCGAGGTGGATAAATTTGATCCGCCCTTTTTCGGTATCTCACCACGCGAAGCGATGAGCATGGACCCGCAACAACGCTTGTTGTTGCAAGTATCCTGGGAAGCCCTGGAGAATGCGGGACAAGCGCCGGATAAATTGGCTGGTAGCAACACCGGTGTTTTTGCGGGCATTTGTAGCAACGATTATTTTCGCATCGTGTTCGACGATGCAACGCGACTTGATACATTTTCGGCGACCGGCAATGTGGCGAGCGTCGCGGCGGGACGTTTGTCGTATTTGCTTGGTCTGCACGGACCGAATATGGCGATTGATACGGCGTGTTCGTCGTCGTTGGTTGCCGTGCATCTGGCGATGCAAAGTTTGCGACGCGGCGATTGTCGTCTCGCGTTGGCGGCGGGCGTCAACCTGATTCTCTTGCCAGAGATCAATATCAATTTTTCCAAATCGCAAATGATGGCGGCGGATGGGCGTTGCAAAACGTTCGACGCTCGCGCGGATGGTTACGTGCGCGGCGAAGGATGTGTCGTCATTGCGCTCAAGCGTTTGGTGGATGCGCAAAAAGACGGTGACCAAATTCTTGCGCTCGTGCGCGGCTCCGCAATCAATCACGATGGCAAGAGCAGTGGCTTGACTGCGCCGAATGGCACTGCCCAGGAAGCCGTCATTCGCGAGGCGTTGGCAGATGCGCGCGTCGCACCGCGTGAGATTGGTTACGTCGAAACGCATGGAACCGGGACATCGCTGGGTGATCCGATTGAAGTGCGCGCACTCGGCGCGGCGTATGCGCAATCGCGTACCGCGCCTTTGGCAATCGGCTCGGTCAAAACAAACATTGGACACCTGGAAGCGGCGGCCGGGTTGGCTGGGTTGGTCAAAGTCGTGTTGATGTTGCAACATGGCGAGATTCCGCCGCACCTGCATTTCGAAACACCGAACCCGTTGATTCCGTGGAATGAATTTCCGTTGACCGTGCCGACGCGGTTGACGACCTGGGAATCGCACAAACGATTTGCTGGCACAAGTTCGTTTGGGTTTAGCGGCACGAATGCGCACGTCATTCTTGAGCAAGCGCCGACCAAAATCGAGAGCGCTTCGCCAGCGACGGAGCGACCTTTGCACCTTCTTACGCTCTCGGCAAAAAACGATCATGCGTTGCGCGAACTGGCGGAACGTTACGCTACGCAATTGACCGAGTCATCCGCGAGCGTAATGGCGAACGTGGCTTTTACGGCAAATGCGGGGCGCGCGCATTTCACCAATCGGCTGGCGATCGTTGCCGAGTCAACCGAACGTGTGCGAACACAACTCGACGCATATCTTGCCGGAAAAGATCAACCTGGGATTTTGCGCGGACGCGCGACGATTGGTGAACAACCGCAAATTGTTTTTCTCTTCACCGGACATGGCTCGCACTATGTGAATATGGGACGCCAGTTGTTCGAGACCCAGCCAACGTATCGCAACAGCATCGAACAATGCGACGAGTTGTTGCGTCCGTACCTGGAGCATTCGCTGATTTCTGTCTTGTATCCCAGTGCCGAAAATAATTTGCTTGATGATATGACTTACGGTCAGCCGGCGATGTTTGCGGTCGAGTACGCGCTTGCATCGTTGTGGCGCGCGTGGGGTATCGAGCCAACGGTCGTCGCCGGGCACAGTATCGGCGAGTATGTGGCGGCGTGCGTGGCTGGTGTGTTCTCGCTTGCGGATGCGCTAAAACTGGTTGCGATTCGCGGACGTTTGATGCAAGAGTTGCCCGCTGATGGCGAGATGATTACTGTGTTCGCGGACGAGGCACGCGTGGCGCCGATTGTTGCACCGTATGCCGCGCACGTTTCGATTGCCGCAATCAATAGTCCCGAGACCGTTGTGATTTCCGGACAAAGCGATGCGATGAACCAAGTCTTGAGCGATTTGCACGCGCAAAAAATCAAGACGCGCAAACTACCCATCGCGCGCGCCGCACATTCGCCGATGGTCGAGCCGATGATTCCCTTCTTTGTGCAAGCCGATGCGGGCGTAAAATTTTCGTCGCCGCAAATTGCAATGGTCTCGACGGTTACGGGCAAACCCATCGGCGACGAAATTACCCAGCCCGATTATTGGCGACGCCATTTGCGTCAAGCCGTCCGCTTTGTGGATGCGATGCAAACCTTGCAAACGGATGGCTATCGGCATTGGCTTGAACTTGGTCCGAATCCTGCGCTGATTAGTTTGGGGCAACGATGTATGCCCGATGCTAAAGCGATGCGGTGGTTGCCTTCTTTGCGTGAGAGTTGGGCGGATTGGCAAGTGATGCTCGAAAGTTTGGCGACGCTCTATGTGGATGGCGCAACCGTAAACTGGGAAGCGTTTGATCGTGATTATGCGCGCCAAAAAATTTCCTTGCCCACGTATCCGTTCGAGCGCAAAGCATACTGGTGGACGGAGCGACGTGGTCAAGCCCTGGGACACTCTAGCGCGGCGACCTGGGAATCCATTGTGCAAGCCGCACGTCAACAAGCCAATCAAGCGCCGTTGGATTTGGACCTGTCCGCCTATGCGGCAAAATGGGATGTGTTGAATCGTTTGACGGATGGCTATGTCAACAACACGTTCGTCGAGTTGGGCGCGTTTGCGCGCACGGGTGAATCGCATTCGATTGATTCGTTACTGGAACAGCATTCGATTTTACTGACGTATCGCAACCTGCTGAGACGCTGGCTAGACAAAATGGTTGCGCTGGGTTTACTGCGGCAATCGAACGAGGCTTGGGTTAGCGTACAACCATTGCAAAAAAAATCGCTGGATGCTTTGTGGCTAGAGGCGCGCGAAAAATTAGCGGACGTTTCGTTTTTGATTGATTACGTGCGCGATTGCGGTGAGCAACTGGCTAAAATTGTGACTGGAAAAATCAGTCCGCTGGAAACGCTCTTTCCCGGCGGCGCGATGATGCGCGCCGAATCGTTGTATCAAGATTGGTCGTTGGCGCAGTACTATAATCAGATTGTGCGCGCGGCAATCGAGTCTGCAACGCGCGGCAAGAATGCGCGCGTCATCGAAGTGGGCGCGGGCAGTGGCGCAACGACCTTGGCAATTTTGCCGGCGTTGCACGCACAAGTTCAATATTATTTTACCGATGTGTCCGAACTATTTCTCAGTCGCGCGCAAGCCAAATTGCGCGCTTTTCCAATTGTGCATTATGGCTTGCTGAATATTGAACAAGACCCGCATGGGCAAGGATACGCGCGCCACAGTTTCGATGCCGTTGTCGCGGCGAATGTGCTTCACGCGACGCAAGATTTAAAGACGACGTTGCAAAATGTATTAGCGTTGCTGGCGCCCAATGGCACTCTCGTGCTTTATGAAGTGACGACACATCAATCCTGGTTCGACATGACGACGGGTTTGATCGAAGGTTGGCAAAGTTTCGGCGATGCATTACGCGCGGCTAGTCCCTTGCTCGCGGCTGAACAGTGGCAAACACTTTTGCGTGACGCCGGTTTCGACAATGTGGTGATCTTGCCCGAAGCCGGGTCGCCGGCAAAAATCTTGAGCCAGAGCGTCATCCTTGCGCGCGCACCTTCAAACGTCGTCGCCGAAGAAATATCGCCGGAGAAGCCGAATCGTGTGGTCGTTCCCGTTCAAGCCACACCGACGACGAACCTGATTGAGCAGTTGCAGAATGCGTTCCCGGATGAACGTCACGAGATGTTGGTCAATTTCGTGCGCGCGCAGGTGGCGCAGATTTTGCGAATGGATGTGAGCGATACGTTTGATCGTCACCAACGCTTGATGGACCTGGGTGTGGATTCGTTGATGGCAGTCGAGTTGCGCGGTCGTTTGAGTCATCAACTTGCGCTCGCACGCGCTTTGCCCGCAACCTTGATTTTCGATTACCCAACCGTCGAAGCGATTGCCGAGTACCTCGCGCGCGACGTGTTGGTGTTCGATCAGCCAACCCAGGTCGTATCGCATGATGAATCGAGCCAGGCGATGGAGATCGAGCAATTGTCGGACGAGCAGGTGGAAGCCTTGCTACTCAAAAAACTAAAGGACCTTGGATGAGTGATAGTTCGACCCGCGTGACCAATTTATCGCCGCTCAAGCAAGCGTATCTTGCGCTTGAAGAGATGCAAAAAAAACTAGAAGCGGTGGAACGAACGCGCAACGAACCGATTGCCATTATCGGAATGGGGTGTCGTTTTCCCGGCGGGGCGACGAATCCGCAAGCATTCTGGCAATTGTTGCGGAATGGCGTGGACGCGATTCGTGATGTACCGACTGATCGCTGGGACGTGAATTTGCTGTATGATGCAGATCCGAATGCATCCGGCAAATTGTACACACGCCGCGCCGGTTTTCTTGAGCGCGTGGATTTGTTCGACCCGCAATTTTTCGGCGTCTCGCCCCGCGAAGCAGTGAGTTTGGACCCGCAACAACGCTTGCTGTTAGAAGTGACCTGGGAAGCGTTGGAACACGCGGGCATTGCGCCAGACCAATTGCAGGGCAGTCGCACGGGTGTGTTCGTCGGTATAGCGAGCAGTGATTACGCCACGTTGCAATTAAAGTCGCACGATCTGGCGCGGCTCGATGCATACTATGGTTCTGGCATTGCGCACAGTGTCGCCGCGGGACGCATTTCGTACATCCTGGGATTGCAAGGACCCAGCATCGCGCTGGATACGGCGTGCTCGTCGTCGCTGGTTGCCACACACCTGGCGGTGTCGAGTTTGCGCGCGGGTGAATGTCGCATGGCGCTTGCGGCGGGCGTGCATTTAATCCTCTCACCAGAAAACACAATTGCCTTTTCAAAATCGCACATGCTTGCGCCAGACGGCACATGCAAAACATTTGATGCGCGCGCGGATGGTTTTGCGGATGGCGAAGGTTGTGGTGTGATCGTCTTGAAAAAACTCAATGACGCCTTGGCGGATGGCGACCGCGTGCTCGCGATTATTCGTGGCAGTGCAATCAATCAAGATGGCGCATCGAGCGGGTTGACCGCGCCGAATGGTCCCGCGCAAGAAGCCGTGATTCGCGAATCGCTGGCGAACGGCAATGTCAAGCCGCACGAAGTGAGTTATATCGAAGCGCATGGCACGGGCACGTCGTTGGGCGATCCTATCGAGGTGCAAGCGTTGGGTGCGGTCTTGCGCGCCGAGCGACAACAGCCTTTTTATCTTGGCTCGGTCAAAACAAACCTGGGACATCTCGAAGCCGCCGCCGGCGTTGCCGGTTTAATCAAAGTTGTGTTGATGATGCAACAGCGCGAGATTCCGCCACACTTGCATTTTGAGACACCCAATCCTTTGATTCCGTGGAGTGAAATTCCAGCGATTATTCCAACGAAACTGGAACCTTGGAACACCGCCTCCAGGATTGCCGGAGTCAGTGCTTTTGGTTTTAGCGGGACGAATGCGCATATCGTTTTGGAACAGGCCCCTCAAAAGCAAGTTTCACATTCGGGGCTTGAAGGTGCGGCGCGTCCGATGCATCTCTTGACGCTTTCTGCCAAAAACGAAAATGCGTTACGCGAATTAAAAACTCGTTTTGGGGATTACTTGGCCGCGAACCCTCATGAGATTTTTAGCGACGTTGCCTTTACGACGAATGCGGGGCGCGCGCATTTTCCGCACCGCTGTGCGATTATTGCGGCGACAACTAGTGAAGCACGCGAAAAACTCGCGGCGTTGAATCAGGGTCAACTGCCAGCAGGTACGTTATCGGGCGAATTGACAAGCACGGATCGTCCGAAAATCGCTTTTCTCTTTACCGGCCAAGGTGCGCAGTACATTGGAATGGGGCGTCTGCTGTATGATTCGCAACCGATTTTTCGTGCGGCATTGGATCGGTGTGTCGAAATAGGGCGACCGATGCTGGGCGCGCAAGCAGAAATTTTCAACCTGAAATCGGAGATTGATGAAACGGCGTACACCCAGCCCGCGCTTTTTGCCATCGAGTACGCGCTCGCCGAATTGTGGAAATCTTGGGGCATTGTGCCGAATGCGGTGATGGGTCACAGTGTCGGTGAGTATGTGGCGGCGTGTATGGCGGGTGTGTTTTCGCTCGAAGAAGGGCTGAAGCTAATTGTCGAGCGCGGACGATTGATGCAAAAATTGCCAAGCGGCGGTGTGATGGCGGCGGTCTTGGCGAACGAATCCCAGGTTGCGAATGCGATTGGCGAATTTGCCGATACGGTTTCGATTGCCGCGTTGAATGGTCCCGAGAATACAGTGATTTCCGGCGCGCGCGTCGCCGTGCAAACGGTGTTGGAGCGATTGCACGCGCGCGGCGTGAAATCAAAAATGTTAGCGGTGTCACATGCGTTTCACTCGCCCTTCATTGAGCCGATGCTGAGCGAATTTGAGCGCGTGCTCGCCAGTGTAACATTCGGCGCACCAAAAATTCGCCTCATCTCAAATTTGACCGGCAAGCCCGTCACGTCAGGTGAATTATCAAGCACAGCGTACTGGCTCAAACACACGCGGCATGCCGTGCGTTTCGCCGATTCGATGAACGCATTGCGCGAATTGGGATGCGGCGTGTTTGTCGAAATCGGACCTCAGCCGGTGTTGATGGGCATGGGCAAGCGTTGCCTCGAAGATTACGGCGTGTGGGTTCCATCGCTTCGACAAAACCAGAATGATTGGCAAACCATGCTCACAAGTCTTGGGTCGTTGTATATCAACGGCGCCGGAATTGATTGGGCTGGTTTTGACAAGCCGTATGCGCGCCAAAAACTAGATCTGCCCACGTATCCTTTTCAGCGTGAACGATATTGGATTCCGACCACGCCGCCGATGCTGGGTAGCCAAGCAATCCAAATTGATTTGTCGGCTCATCCAACCCTGGGTTCAAAAATTTCTTCGCCGCTTGCGAACGCTCAATTCGAGTCGCGTTTGAGTGCCGCTTCGCTCGCGTGGTTGAACGATCATCGTGTTTTTGGTACTGCCATTTTGCCCGCGACCGGTTTTATCGAAGCGTTTTTCGCGGCGGCGGAAATCGTTTTGAAATCCAAGGACATTTTGCTTGAAGAGCTGATGATTCATCAGGCATTGGTTGTGCCAGACGATGAGACACGGACGACGCAGGTCATTGCCCAGCCCGATGGCACTCTGCAATTTTTTAGCATCAACGCAAACGAACCAGAGTGGAAATTGCACGCGACAGCACATGCGCGAGTGAGTCAAGCAACCACGACGACTGTATCGCTGGATGAAATTCGCGCACGTTGCGGCGAACCCATTACGGCAGATGTGCATTACGCAAATTTACGCGAGCACAATTTAGATTTTGGCGCGAGTTTGCGCGGTGTGCAAACTATTTGGCGCGGCGCCAGCGAAGCATTGGGCGAAATTCAATTGCCCGATGCCCAGGTCGCCGAACTGGAACGATACGTCATTCATCCGGCGTGGCTCGACGCGTCCTTGCAAATTCTTGCCGAGGCGACGTCGGACAATCACGAAACATTTTTACCCGTCAGCGTCGCAACGATTCGTTTGCATCGCCCACTGACGACGCGCGTATGGAGTTACGGGCTTATTTATCCAGGCGAAAATGCAAGCAAAGAAACTTTTCGCGCCGATGTGCGCGTGTGTGATGCGTCGGGGCACATGGTCGCCGAAATTTTAGGCTTGTATTTCAAACGCGCGAATCGTTCCGCCGTGACTTTAAACGAAAACTATGCGAATTGGTTATACCAGGTCGCGTGGCAGGCCCAACCACGCTCGGCGGCAGATTTGGACCAGATCGCATCCCAGGTTGAGCCGAACGTGGCGATGCTCTATGAGAAAAACGGTCTTGCCGCGTACGCCGAATTTTTGCCGCAAATCGAATCGTTGAGTGTTGCGTACATTGCGCAAGCGTTCGGGCAATTGGGCGTTACGTGGAAAATCGGCGAGCGGTTTACGACGAGCGCGCTCGTTGACCGCTTGGGTGTTGTTGCGTCGCAACGCCGGTTGTTTGCGCGGTTGCTGGAGATTTTGAGCGAAGAAAAAATTCTACGGTGTGAAGGCGAGTCTTGGCAAATCGTGTGTGCGCCTGAATTTAGCGCGCCTCAGCAACAGCTTGCCGAGTTGTCCGCGCGTTATCCGTTTGCCTCGGCAGAGGTGGCGTTGCTGGGGCGTTGCGCGCCGCCGTTGGCTCAGGTGTTGCGCGGCGAGACAGATCCGTTGCAACTTCTTTTCCCAGGTGGTTCGTTTGACGCGGCGGAACAACTGTATCAGCGCGCGCCCTTTGCGTTGACGTACAATGCGCTGGTGAACGAAATCGTCACGCGTGCAACTCAGGGACGCGCGGTGCGAATTTTGGAAATCGGCGCCGGCACCGGTGGCACGACCTCTTTTATTTTGCCGAACCTGTCTGCCGATGATGCCGAGTATATGTTCACCGATATTTCGCCGTTGTTCATTGCCAAAGCCCAGGAAAAATTTCGCGCGTATCCCTTCGTGCGTTATCAATCATACGACATTGAGCAAGACCCACTGCTCCAAGGTTTTTCGGCGAATCAGTTTGATGTAATTGTTGCGACGAACGTAATTCATGCGACGACAGACCTGCGCAAATCGTTGGGGCATGTTCAACAATTACTTGCGCGTGACGGCGTGTTTGTGATGATCGAGGTGAATCGTCCGCAACGCTGGGTGGACTTGACGTTTGGCATGACGGATGGCTGGTGGCGATTTGTGGATTCCGATTTACGCCCAACGTATCCGTTGCTATCGCAAAAACGATGGCTCGATTTGTTCGACGAACTGGGTTTTAATCAGCCGATTGCTCTGCCGCGCAATAGTGAAAACAATGTGGCGTTGTCGCTTCAATCAATTGTGATGGCGCGCGCGCCGCGACCTCATGCGCGCTGGCTGGTTCTGGTGGATAACTCTGGTGTCGGCGCGAAACTCGCGGCGGCGCTCGAATCGCGCGGTGAAAAATGTTTGCTCGTTCAACCCGGCGCAGAGTACGGAAAAATTGGAAATGACCGATGGCAAATCAACCCGGCGCAACCCGCCGATTTTGAACGTGTGGTGCGCGAAGCGTTTGCCGATGATTGTGTGGGTGTGATTCATTTGTGGAGTCTCGATATTCCGGGTCCTTCCGCGAGTGTACAGCGCGACCAAATGATGGCGAGTGGTAGTCCGTTGCATTTGGCGCAGGCGTTAATCAAATCGAATGCGGCAAAATCGCCGCGCTTGTATTTCGTTACACAGAACGCCCAGTCGGTTCATTCCGCGACGGAAAATATGGCGATTGAACAATCGCCAGTGTGGGGTTTGGCAAAAACGATTCGGCTTGAACATCCCGAATTTGATTGCACGACGATTGATGTTGATGTGCCGAGTTTGGAAAAAATTGACACACTCGCCCAAGAAATCCTGGGTCGCAATGACGAAGACCAAATTGCGTTGCGCGGCGATCATCGCTATGTGGCGCGGTTATCGCGTTATGCGTTGCAAAAAACAACAGATGAATCGCCGGTGCATCTTGAAATCTCCACACGCGGCTCATTTGATGGGTTGATGCTGAACCCGATGATGCGACGCCAACCTGGTTTAGGCGAAGTTGAGCTTCGCGTGCTGGCGACGGGTTTGAATTTTCGTGATGTGATGAATGTGTTGGCAATGCGTGACGACCCCGAGCCGTTGGGCAGTGAATGTAGTGGTGTCATCGTCGCCGTGGGTGAGGGAGTAGAAAATTTTGCAATTGGCGATCACGTCATGGCGATTGCCTCGGGTTGTTTTAGCACGTATGCCACGACACGCGTCGAATGGGTCGAACGAAAACCCGAGCATCTCACTTTTGCCCAAGCGGCAACGATTCCGATGGCATTTCTGACCGCGCACTATATGCTGAATTATGTCGCAAAATTATCGGCGCAGGATCGCATCCTGATTCATGCGGCGGCTGGCGGCGTGGGCATGGCGGCGGTGCAACTGGCCAAGCAAGTGGGCGCAGAAATTTATTGCACGGCCGGCAGTCCGGAAAAACGTGATTGGCTCAAATCGTTGGGCGTTCAGCATGTGATGAATTCGCGCACACTCGATTTTGCGGACGAGATCAGGACGCTTACGAACGGACAAGGCGTTGATGTCGTGCTCAATTCATTGGCTGGCGAATTCATTCCCAAGAGCTTGAGCGCTTTGTCAGAGCATGGTCGTTTTCTCGAAATCGGTAAACGCGACATTTGGGACGCGACCCAGGTCGCGCAACTCAAACCGAACGCGTCTTATCACGCGGTTGATCTCGGCACGATTTTTGTCAATGACCTGACTCTTACGCGCAAAATGTTCGACGAGATCAGGGATGCGATCAATCATCGTACGCTCGAACCGTTGCCGGTGCAAACATTCGATCTTGAGAAAAGTGCCGATGCATTTCGCTACATGGCTACCGCCAAACATATGGGCAAAATAGTTATGGCGCAATCGGTGCATTCACCAGTGATTCACGCCAATGCGACTTATCTCATCACAGGTGGTTTAGGCGGATTGGGTTTGATTTTTGCGCGCTGGCTGATCGAACAAGGCGCGCGTCATTTGGTGCTACTGGGACGCACTGATGCGCAATCGGATTTTCAAAGAACACGTCTACGCGAGTTTCAAGACATGGGCGCGCAAGTTGTTGTGGCGCGCGGCGATGCGGGGCAACGCAATGATGTGAGTGCTGTATTATCGCAGATCAAACAAACGATGCCGCGACTGCGAGGAATCATTCACGCGGCGGGTGTGCTCGATGATGGTGGATTGTTGCAACAAGATTGGTCGCGTTTCAAAAATGTGATGACGCCCAAGATTGCTGGCGCATGGCATTTGCACGCGTTAACGCAACAGCAATCGCTCGATTTCTTTGTGCTGTTTTCTTCGATTGCCTCGGTCCTGGGTTCATCGGGACAGGCGAATCACGCGGCGGCGAATATGTTCCTCGACACTTTGGCGCATTATCGTCGCGCGTTAGGTTTGCCTGCACTCGGCATCAATTGGGGCGCGTGGTCGGATGTGGGCGCGGCAGTGGAACACGACGTTGTGTCGCGCATTGCATCGCAGGGCATGGGCACGATTTCACCGCAGAGCGGCGTCGAAATTTTTGAACGATTGTGGCGACAAGGCGCAACTCAGGTCGCGGTCATGCCGATTGAATGGAGCAAGTTCGCTTTGCCGCGCACGGTTCACAGACCATCGGCGTTCTTGTCGCAGATGGTTGCCAAGTTGCCGCAGGTCAAACAAGGCATCAAGCCATCAAATATCGAGGCGGAACCGCACCGATTGCAAATTATTCTCAGCGCGCCGAGCGGTAAACAACGCGCGATGTTGATTGATTTTGTGCGCGAGCAGGCAGGTCGTGTTCTGCAAATAGACGCGACCAAGTTGCCGAGCCGTGTGCCGTTGAGCGACCTGGGATTAGATTCGCTGATGGCGGTCGAGTTGCGGAATTTGCTGGGGACGGGGTTGGGTTTGAAAACGAAGTTCCCCGCCACGCTCGTGTTTGATTATCCAACGATTGAGACGATGGCAGATTATCTGGCGCGCGAATTGTTGCCCGCGTCGAACGAAAAAGAAATGCCGATAAAGTCGGCCCAAGTATTAGAAACAATTGAAGAACTTTCAGACGATCAAGTAGATCGTTTGTTTGAAGAGAAATTCCGACAGGACCATTGATATGAGCGAATTGCTGGATCGCATTAGCCAAATGTCACCCAAGCGTTTGGCGCTTTTGGCTTTGGAATTGCAAAATAAAGTTGACACCCTGGAAGCGGCGGCGAAAAAATCTCCGACGAATGAATCCATCGCCGTCATTGGATTGGGCTGTCGTTTTCCCGGTGGCGTCAAGGATGCGGCATCGTTCTGGGAATTGCTGCGCAATGGGGTGGACGCAATTGGCGAAATTCCTGCTTCGCGTTGGGACGTGGAAGCGTTGTTCGATGCGAACCCAGACACGCCCGGCAAAGTCGCGACGCGGTGGGGTGGATTCATTGACGATGCGGATTTGTTTGATCCGCAATTTTTTGGCATTGCGCCGCGCGAAGCGGTGAGCATGGATCCGCAACAACGCATCGCTTTGGAAGTGAGTTGGGAAGCGTTGGAGAATGCGGGATACGCGCCAGACAAATTAACGGGCAGTGCCACGGGGGTGTTCCTGGGAATTTGCAACGGCGACTATTATCAATTGCAGATGAATGGTGACCGTGATCAAGTCAACATGTACACGGCGACGGGAAGCGCGCACAGCGTGGCGGCGGGTCGTATCTCCTACGTCCTGGGCTTGCAAGGACCGAGTATGGCGATTGATACGGCGTGCTCGTCGTCACTCGTTGCAACGCACCTGGCGATCCAAAGTTTGCGCGCCGGTGAATGCCACATGGCATTAGCGGGTGGCGTGAATTTGATTTTATCGCCAGAGACGACGATCACGCTGTCGCGCGCGAAAATGATGGCGCCCGATGGACGATGCAAAACATTCGACGCCTCGGCAGATGGGTTTGTGCGATCCGAAGGTTGTGGTTTTGTTGTTTTGAAACGTTTGTCAGATGCCATGGCAGATGGCGACAATATCCTTGCCGTGTTACGTGGCTCGGCAGTCAATCAAGATGGACGGAGTAATGGACTGACCGCGCCCAATGGTCCGTCCCAGGAAGCGGTGATTCGTGCCGCATTGGCGAATGCCGATGTTCAAGCGAATGATGTGAGTTATGTCGAAACGCATGGGACGGGCACAGCGCTGGGCGATCCAATTGAAGTGCAAGCATTGGGGGCTGTTCTTGGTAAGGAACGCGCGACGCCGTTGGCGCTTGGCTCGGTCAAGACTAACCTGGGTCACGCCGAAGCGGCGGCGGGGATGGCGGGTTTGATCAAACTCGTACTGGCTTTGCAACACAAAGAAATTCCGCCACTCATCCATTTGAAAAAACTAAACCCGCGCATTGCCTGGGAAACGATTCCTGTCACCCTGCCTACTCAGCTCGAGGAATGGCAAGCGGTCGGTGGACGCCGCATTGCGGGAGTGAGTGCATTTGGTTTCAGCGGCACGAACGCGCACCTCATTGTCGAAGAAGCGCCCTCGCCGATTCAGGTCGCAAAAAAGATTACCGCGCGACCATGGCGTCTTTTGACCCTGTCGGCGAAAAACGAGCCGGCGTTGCGAGCATTGGCAGGACGTTACGCGCACTATTTCTTGGCGAATCCCGATGCGTCGCTTGCCGATGTGACACACACAACGAATATCGGTCGCGCACACATGAATCATCGGCTTGGCATGGTTGTGCAAGACAATGGGCAAGCTGGGAAAAACTTGTCGGCATTTGCGTCGGGAGAAATTTTGGAGGGAGTGCAGGTCGGGCATTTCGCCGGCAATCGTCCGCCTGAAATTGCATTTCTATTTACCGGACAAGGTTCGCAGTATGTTGGCATGGGACTGCAATTGTACGAAACCGAGCCAATCTTTCGTAAAACGTTAGACAAGTGCGATGAACTGTTGCGCCCACGATTGAAAAAATCCTTGCTTTCTGTGCTGTATCCAAACCCGGGCGAATCGTCGCCGTTAGACGACACAGCGTACACGCAACCGGCTTTGTTCGCAATTGAATATGCGCTGGCTGAACTGTGGCAGTCGTGGGGCATTCATCCCTCGATCGTGATGGGACATAGCATCGGCGAATATGTCGCGGCATGTGTAGCGGGCGTGTTTAGTTTGGAAGATGGTCTCAAGTTGGTCGCCGAACGCGGACGATTGATGCGACAATTGCCTAGCGGCGGTGTGATGGTGGCGGTGTTTGCGAACGAATTCATTGTGCAACAAGCCGTGTCGCCGTTTGCGACCCAGGTTTCCCTTGCCGCGCTCAATGGACCCGACAATGTTGTAATCTCCGGCGCAGAGGCGGCTGTTTCAGCGATTCTCGAACAATTGACGCAACAGCACATCAAAGCGCAACGGCTCACCGTCTCGCACGCGTTTCATTCGCCTTTGATGGAACCCATGCTCGATGCGTTTGCCAAGGTCACCGAGGCGATTAAATTCGCCGCGCCGAAAATCGGACTAGTTTCGAATTTAACCGGGCGACCAGCCACACCGGATAGTGTCACGGATCCGACTTATTGGCAACGTCACGTCCGTCAGCCAGTTCGCTTTGCGGCAAGCATCGCCACCTTGCACGAATTGGGTTGCCAATTATTTCTCGAAGTAGGTCCCAGCCCAACACTCCTGAGCATGGGACGACGTTGTTGGCCCGAAGATTCGGGAACCTGGTTGCCGTCTTTGCGCAAGGGACAAGCGGACTGGCAACAGATGTTAAAGAGTCTCGGCGCGCTTTACGTTCACGGCGTTGAAGTGGACTGGGCTAGTTTCGAACGCGATCAAGTCGATCACAAACGAATTGCCTTGCCCACGTATCCATTTCAACGCGAACGTTATTGGGTGCCGACAACGGCGCGTACGCCAACATTGCCAACGCCGCGCCAGATGGATACGCAACATCCGTTGCTGAATTGGCGCATTCGTACCGCGTCGATCAAAGAAACGATTTACGAGTCTCAGGTTGGCGTTGATCAATTTCCTTTTTTGGCAGACCATCGAGTTTATGGGTTGTTGGTCGTGCCGTCGCCGGTCTACATTGAAATGGCATTGGGCGCGGCGGCATTGCATTTTGGGCAAGGTTCGTTTGCATTAGAAGATTTCGTTATTCATACGGCGTTGGTGCTTGCCGAAGATCAACCGCAAACCATCCAGCTTGTGCTTATTCCTGAAAATCAGACAAGCGTCTCTTTTGAAATTTCGAGTTTTGATCAAGACCAATGGCAATTACATGCAAACGGCAAATTGCGCGCGGTCAAGGACAGCGATAAAGCGCAAGAGTTGGTGACACTGCCGGCGATTCAAGCCCGTTGCCAAGAAGAAATTTCAGTCAGCACATTTTATGATTGGGTAAGCCAACTGGGGTTGGAATTTGGTCCGCGTTTTCGCGGCATTGCGAAAACATGGCGAGGTCAGGGCGAGGCATTTGGTTTAATGAAACTCGCCGAAGGATTGCACGAGCAGACGGATGCGTTCGCGCAAATTCATCCGGCTTTCCTGGATGCCTGTTTTCATTTGCCCGGCGCCGCGTTGCCCAGTGTCGCGTTGCCCGATGCCATTCGCGAACGTAGCGATGCTTTTCTGTTGTTAGGAATTGACCGGGTTCGATTCTATCGGCGTCCCGACGCACAGTTCTGGAATCATGTTCAGTTACGCCATGCGGATGCGCCCCAGCTTATTGGCGAAACATTTACATGCGATATGCGATTGTTGACCCAGGACGGACACCTCATCGCCGAATTTGAGGGCCTGCATTTCAAGCGCGCAAAATTCGAAATGCTGACCAAGTTGATCAAGCATGAGGATGCGCTTTCGAATCGCGTGCGCGATTTACTTTATCAAGTGACGTGGAGACCCGTGCCGCAAGCAAACGCGGATGCAGACGAATCGTCGGCGGCATTCATCGTCAAGCCGAGCCAGATTACAAATCAAATTCAATCATCCATCGCCTCGTTGAGCGCGCGTCATAATTTGGCATTGTATGACGAAATGCTTCCCCAACTCGATGACCTATGTGCAGACTATATCGTTCACGCGTTGCGACAACTGGGATTTGTTTTTTCGCCGGGTAGACGCATCACGCTGGACGCATTGACTTTGGAGTTGGGCGTCGTCAATCGCCATCGGCGTTTGTTAGCGCGGATGCTGGCTATCTTGCAAGAGGATGGCATCCTGCAACAAGCTGGCGAAGCGTATCAAGTTGCGCGCATCCCACAATCCATTGACCCGACGGACCGGTGGGCAACGCTGGTGCAAAAGTATCCGGAATTTAACGCCGAGTTGAAACTAACGGGACGTTGCGCGCAACCGTTGGGGCAAGTGTTGCGCGATCAGGTTGATCCTCTGCAATTGCTTTTCCCGGGCGGTTCATTGGCGGAAACGGAAAAGCTCTATCAAGACTCGCCTTCGGCGCAGGTTTACAATACGCTTGTGCAACAAGCAATCACAACGGCGCTTGCTCGTTTGCCCAAGGGACGCGTCGTTCGCATTTTGGAGATTGGCGGCGGGACGGGTGGAACCACATCCTATGTATTGCCACACCTCGCACCCGAACAGAGCGAATATATTTTCACCGATATTTCGCCGCTGTTCACTGCCAAGGCAAAAGACAAATTCTCGCAGTATGCTTTTGTGCAATACGCTTCACTCGACATTGGTCGCGATCCCAAGCAACAAGGATTCACGCCGCATCATTTCGATGTGATTCTGGCGGCGAATGTTTTGCACGCCACCCCCGATATGCGACGCACGATGGAGCATGTCAAGCAATTGCTTGCATTCGATGGTTTGCTGATTTTGCTTGAAGGTACGGCTCCTCAGCGATTCGGCGATTTGACGGTGGGCTTGACCGAAGGATGGTGGTCGTTTACCGATGTGGATTTGCGCCCCTCTTATGCGTTGATGTCACATCAACAGTGGCGCAATTTGTTGACCGAGTCTGGTTTTGTGGAATCGGCGCTTGTGCCGGGTGAGGACAGCCCCGGTATTTTATCCCAGCAAGCGATCATTTTGGCGCGCGGTCCACAGGGTGCAAAGAGACCGGATGATTCCGGCGCGTGGTTGATTTTTGCCGATCAGTCCCAGGTCGGCGAACGACTCGCAGAGAAATTTAATTCAAGGGGCGAGCGGTGCGTGTTGGTGACGCCGGGCAAATCATACTCGGCAATATCGGAAAAATATTTCGAGATCAATCCGTCGCACCTGGGCGATTTTCAACAGTTGTTACGCGATATCAGTCCAGAAAAAAAAGCATTGCGCGGCATTGTGCATTTGTGGGCGTTGGATTCGCGTTTGCCTCAAGCGACAGATGCGACGAGTTTGCTAAATTCCCAGGTCAATGTGTGTGGCAGTGTGTTGAATTTGGTGCAAGCCCTGAGCAAGGTCGGCGTCGCCGAACAAGGTTTGTGGCTGGTCACGCGTGGCGCTCAGGCAGTTGGCGAATTGCCGTTGACGAATCCGATGCCGGCGACGCTCTGGGGATTTAGTCACGTAATCGCGCTGGAACATCCCGAATTGCATTGCACGAGGATTGACCTTG